>JBHPGK010000005.1:0-44823 GCA_042570605.1 Candidatus Zhuqueibacterota bacterium | reverse complement strand
CATTAATATTGTTAGTATTATATTCAAATGTATTCGGGATTAACAAAAAAGTACATCTTTTTCCCATTTTCTCATCAAAATCAGATTTGGAATTTAGTAGAAAATATACTAAACATTTAAAGATTAATTTACAAAAAACCAGCGTTTTTACAATAATAGATGTAGAAAACTTTAATAATGTTTATGAAAAAGAAGTATTTTATCTTGACAATCTAATAAAAATAGTAGAGGACAACTCAAAAGGATTAAATTTAGATTTAGTGATAATCGGATATTTAAAAAAAGTTGATAATAAATTCAGTATAAAATTAATGTTGTACTCTCTAAAAAAAAGTGAAATAATTGAAGACTATATTGATACTATCTTCAATGAAAATGAGATAGAAAACTCTTCTTTTGAATGTGCAGTTAATTTTGGATATCAAATAAGAAAGATTATTGGAGGTAAAATACTACTTTATTCTGCATTATGCCCGGGTTTTGGACAGGTTATAACAAATAAATTTGGTATTTTCAGGGGGATCGTATATTTTACAGGATTTACATATGGTCTGGTTAAGTATTTAACATTGGGTGATAAAAAATCTACTATCCCTTGGGATTCATTTGTGAAAACCAGAATAGATGATTCAACTTACCTCATGCTCGAAGGGAGTAATTGTACCTATGGAAGGTGGATATGGAAAATGGAAGAGAATTTTGAAGCTTATGAATTTAATGAAAAGCTCAAAAAAGACAAGAAAGTTTATTTTACTATAATTGGAATTTCTTATGGATTGTGTTTATTTGATGCATTAATTTCATCAAAAAGCTACAATGACAGAACAGTGGTTGAAAAAAGAGTTAGATTTGGATTAAATATTAAATCAAAATATCCTGAGATTTGTATCAACCTAAGATTTTAATTTAAATTGAAAATGAAAAATATTATAGCAATTTTATCAATTCTAATTATTATCGTTAATTGTCGTAATCCTGTTGAACCTGAATTAAATGCCCGGTTTAGAAATGGCGATTTTGAAGACGGAGAAAACAAACCTGAAAACTGGGAAATATGGACTCCCAATGCAAATGGATACACATGGTCATTGGATGATAAGGTTTTTTATTCTGGAAAAAGATCTTTAAAATCAAAACGTTCTCCCGGATATACACTTGTTGGGAAATATACATTTTTCAGACAATTGATTACAGATTTCCGCGGAGGAAATGAAATTATATTTTCTGCATTTGTAAGAACTTCAACAATATTTTACGGAACAGCGGCATTGGCGATCAAATTTTTAGACAATAACGATAACATCCTTGATTTACAAGCAACTGATAAATTTATTACCGGCAGCAAGTCCTGGAAACGTTATTTTGTAGAATCTTTTATTCCGGAAAACACGAAAAAGATATACGTTTACTGTATTCATGATGGTGACGGGCAGGCGTGGTTTGATAGTGCTTCTGTATTTCTTGAATAATATGAAACACAAAAACAAGATTTTACCATTAAATAACAAAATTATTTTATAATCTTGTGAGGAATAAAATGTTGTTTTCAATAATCTTATCAATATTATTAGCTTTTTCTCCGCAAAATGACAAAAAAGAACAGGCAAAATCACTTGTAAAACAAGGTTATGAACAAATTGAGACTAAAGAATACAAGGATGCTGTAGAAACCTTCAACAAAGCAATAAAGCTGGACAAGAACTGTAAAGAAGCACACTTGGGAAAAGGTATAGCTTATTACAAGAGTGGGGATTATAACAGGTTAAGGATTTTTCCGGAGGAGTATATAAAAAGGGCTCTAAAAATCGATCCTGAGTATCTTGATGCAAAAATACATCTGGGGTGGTGTTATTATTCTAAGAATAAAGTCGAAAATGCTATTCAACATTTTAACGAATTGTTAGAAAACGAAGACTATAATGAAGAACTATATTTTCAGTGCGCTGAATTTTATGAAAATATAGAAAACAGGTATCATAATGAGAAAACTAAAATTGATGATATTCTGGAAACTATATACAGAACTGGATCAACAAATCCTGAAGTCTATTATAAGATAGGTTGGAAATATTTTCTTAAAGACAGCCTTGACACTGCTATTGATTATTATAAACGAGGACTTTCTATAGATTACGGTAACACCAATTATTTTCCTTATTTGGATCTTGGCATAATGTATTTTAACGCCAAAGACAACCTGAAATCTTTTGAATATTTCGATAGTGCTATAAAATATTTACCGGATCACCTTAAAAAGTATTTTGATAATGGTTTTGAAGATACGAATTCAGCAGTACGAAATTATGTTTTAAAAAGCATGGCAATTAAATTGTATGCTGATTCTAAACTGCAGTTAACAAAAGGTGGAATTAAATTTATTGAAGATAATAAAATATTTTACGAGAAGGGTGGGGTGTTGGAAAATGCTTTTATGGCTATTTTAAGCAACAAGCAGAAAGAAGATTATTTAAACCTGGATACAATTCATGAGAGAAAAAAATATTTTGATAAATATTTTATGTTAGTGGATACAACCCCTTTTTCATCGGAAAATGAAGTTTACAACGAATTTATGAGGAGATTCCATTATGTTTTAGAAGCATTTAAAGCTGCTACTCCGTATGGTTTTGATGATAGAGGAAAAGTTTACTTAAAATATGGTGAACCGGAAGGTAAAAGTACGGGTCTTGATGAAAATAATATTGGAGATTATGTCGAAGAATGGAGATATCCCAGACTACCTCTTTTTATGAGACGTTTCATTTTTGCTTCTCATGGTGGTCCACCTCTTATCCCTTGTAAACTAATGGGAAGCAGATTAGAATTATATTCATTGGTAGGCTATAGAGGCAAACTAGCAGGTTTACCTCAATACCGATCTTTGGAGTGGATTGCTGATCAGGCAGAAATGGAATTTTTGAGAAAAGAATTAATAGAGAACAAAATTGTTACGGATTATCCCTTTATTACCAGTAAAGAAACTCATTTGAACTTTGGACATAGAGAGGCAGATTTTAAATATTCTATGACTCAAAGTTTAAGTGAGATTTATTTCGGAATAAACCTGGAAAATTTGAAATTTAAAAAAGATCAAAATAAATACAGTTCCTCGATTAAATTTTTTGCAAGATTAATTGATTTAGACTTGAAAACTGTAATGGAAGATTCTGTTGAATATATATTAAATAGAGAATCAAAGAATGAAAAAGGTGTTGCAGTTAATCAATTGAAATATTCAGTTCCTCCGGGTCAATATACTTTATATGTTAAAATGAAAAATCCGGAGGGGAAAAGTGCCGGTGTTTATTTTCAGGATATTAATATAGATGAATATAATATTGATAGACTTTGTTTAAGTGATATGCAGTTTTCTATAAATATTAAAGAAGCTCAAACAGGCGCTAAATATGTCAGGAACGGATTAAGTATCACTCCTTATCCGTTCTTTGAAGTTAGTCATTCAAATCCTTTATTTATTTACTATGAAATTTATAATCTGAAACCAGACCGTAATGGTAAAACTAAATATGATATTACCTACGAAATAAGATTATTAGAAGATAAAGAATCATTCTGGAAGAAACTGTTCAAAGGAAAAGGTTTGAAAGAATCTATTTCATTTGGTAAAAAGGAAACCGGAAATAAAATAAATACATTTGATTATACCTCGTTTGATATGTCGAAACTGCGAATTGGCAAATATGAGCTTAAAGCAAAGGTCAAAGATATTGTATCCGGTAAGGAAGTTCAAAAAACAGATACGTTTGTATTAATGAAATAATATTTTAATGTAGAGACGTATGGCAATACGTCTCAGTTGGACTCGGGGGTGGTTACGTATCAACGATATTAAATTTTTAAGATTTGCCTATTTATTAGGTTTGGAGACGCATTGCCCACCGCCGTTGGCGGGACGTGGCATGCGTCTCTACATTAGTATGGTCAAATATATACAATAAACAAGGGGTCATGACCCCTTGTTCAAATATTTCCATATACTACCATTCTAATAGGGAATAAACAACATTTCAGTATTGTTCGTCGTCTCGCTCTTCTCTCAATTCCCGGGGTTTTTCGAGTTCTTTGCGGTAAGCTTCAAGGATATGCTCTTCCATCCGTACTCTGAAATCATTCCTAACCGGATGTGCGATGTCCTTGTACTGTCCGTTGCTGAGTTTCCTGGACGGCATACACACGAATAAGCCGGTCTGTCCATTTATTATTTTCAATCCTCTGATAATAAACTCATCATCAAAGGTAATATCAACAAAGGCTTTTAATTTATGTTCATTTCTTAAATTTACTACGATATCAGTGATTTCCATCCTTTACTCCTTATATATTAATCGGCATCACTTCAAATACTCTGTTGGTTCCGGCATATTTTCGTTTTATACTATCCAAGTCCGTATTTTCGTCAAACAAACCGAAAACTGTGGAACCACTTCCTGACATACTTGAGAATACCGCCCCATCATTATATAGATCATTTTTTAATAATTTAATCTGAGGATATTCTCTAAAAACTACGGATTCAAGATGATTTTTCAGAGCATTTAGCCCGTCAAGTTCTTGAAGTTCACCAATCTTTGTGAAAAAAGTAGCATTTTTTTCCTTATTTGTCAAGTCAATTTTAACTTTATTATAAACTTTTCCGGTATCGATAATAGTATTGGGATAAATTAATAAAGCTTTAAATTTCAGATTAAACTCAACAGGTTCCAGAATTTCACCTCTTCCTTTACCAATTGCAGGTCTGTTCAAAAGGAAGAACGGTACATCAGAACCTATCTCAAGTGCAATATCCGATAATTCGTCTAAGCTTAATTTTAAATCCCATAATTCATTTAAACCAGTAAGAGTAAAAGCGGCATTACTGCTGCCGCCCCCAAGTCCAGCTCCATGAGGAATATGTTTTTTCAGAAAGATACTGCACCCATAATTGTTTTTGAATCTGTTTTTTAATAATACAGCAGCTTTATAAACTGTATTACGTTCATCTACAGGAATATCACTGTTATCTGTTTGAAGAAAAATATTTTCGTTTTGCTCGATAGTTAGCTCATCATAAAGAGTTACAGGTATATATAAAGTCTCTATATTATGGAAGCCGTCATCTCTTTTATTGAGAACATTTAAACCCAGGTTTATTTTTGCATTAGATAAAAGTTTGATTTTTTTTCTCATTATTTAAGATCTTAATTCTGAAAATTTCAAATTTTCCCTGGCGAAGTAATACAAACCCATTAAGGTAATGGTAAGATAATTAACGGCATGATAGATTATGGCAAAACCAAGAGCAGCACCGGGAGCGATCCCAAATATCAGCAGCCCTTCTTTGCAGGCAAAATGAAAACCGCCCACAAATCCGGGAGATTGAGGAAGAGCAATTACAAATATAGTCATAACAAGAACTATTACCGATGAATATACCGGGAGAGCTGAGAAAGAAAAAGCCTTATACAGAATAGCAATTTGAGCCGCTGAAATTATCCATACAAAAAATGAGGTTATTACAATTAAGAAATAATTTCTATAATTTTTCATTGTATTTAATCCGTCAAGAACATGTTCAAAAATCTCTGTTAATCTTATTCTAAGATGCTCAGGAAACCACCTGGAAATAAAATTAAATATTTTAACGGCTTTGCTCTGGAATTTAATGATCAAAATTGTTATTATCAGGCCTGCAATCGACACTGATGTTATGGAGTATCCTGCTTTTTTAAACCACTCCGGCAGTTCAACAAAATATAAAACAACACCGGCAATTATTATGATACTTATCATATCATAAAATCTTTCAACAATCTGAGTAGCTAAAATTGAACTTTTTGAAATATTTTCCTTTTTGCTCAGGGAATAGGTCCTTACAAATTCACCAACCCTGAAAGGGAGAATATTATTAGCCATAAATCCGATAATTGTAGATGAAAACAGGCTTTGCACACTGATATCCTTTATAGGCTTAAGCATCAGTTTCCAACGGTAAGCTCTAACTATGACTAAAGCGGGTATGCAGAATATTGAAAGAAACATATATAAAAAGTTAATCCCCTTTAAGGACTCCCATATCTGGTTAAATTGAATCCCCTGAACACTCAGGTACACAAATACTACTGAAATAACAAGTCCAAGAATGAATTTCCATTTCATCAGTTTCCCCGCATGTCTATTACTTCAATATCCTTATCATCAGGTATTCCAAAAAAAATCTTCTGCAGATTCTGGTTCCCTTTGAAATTTTTCAACCCGTAAATTGAGATATTTTCATTTAAATCAATGGTTTTTAAACTGTTTATCAAAAGTGTCTCTTTTTCAGCCCAGACAGTAAACTCGGAGATAATATTATCGACCTCCTTTGAAATAAAATGTATCTTGTAAGAATTTTTCCCCTCAATATTTTCCATACCTATTAAAGAAATTTCATAATCATCCGGGTATTTAAATAAAATCTTTCTGGGAAAGAAGATATCATCTTCTTCTTTATCGGCATCTTCAATCAAAAGTTGTCTCCGGGTCTTGTTTAAAGTGTAAATGACCTTTTCGTCTGTAATTATCGTTTCATATTCGGTTTCGAGGCGGAAATATTTCTTATCCTTGATATAAAGTTTTCCTGAAGAAAATGTTGAATCATTTTCAAATTCAGAATATGATATTTGTGTAAATTCGACCTGAAAATCCTTAAATCCTTTATATTTTGCCTGGATACTTTTTACAAGATTCTCAGCTTTATCCTGATAGGAAAAGCTGAAAAGCAAAAAGGCGGCTAAAACCGCTATTTTATTCTTCGAGGTCATCAAGGTAACTTTCATCATAGAGGACTTCCCTGCCTTTACTGCCGTCATAAGGCCCGACAATACCAGCGGCTTCAAGTTCATCCATAATTCTTGCGGCACGTGCATAACCCAACCTTAATCTTCTTTGAAGCAGAGAGATCGAGCCCTGCTGGTGACGGAGCACTATTTTAAGGGCTTCATTAAAAATCGGGTCGCGTTCACCATTACCATAACCGTTCTCCCCTCTTCCAGCCGCTTTTGAAGTATCAACCTCAAACTTAATAGACGGGAATTTTGGCTGGGAAGCGATGTGGTCAATGATCCTGTCTATTTCATCGGATGATACATAAGGGCACTGCATCCTGACAGGTTTTGACTGCGCGGGCGGGAGGTACAGCATATCTCCTTCACCAAGAAGAGTTTCTGCCCCGTTCCCGTCAATAATTGTACGCGAATCAATTTTAGATGCCACGTTAAACGCAATTCTTGCTGGGAAATTTGCCTTTATTACACCAGTGATCACATCTACCGACGGGCGCTGTGTAGCTAAAACAAGATGTATGCCGACTGCCCTTGCCATCTGAGCAATTCGCGCAATAGGTTCCTCAACTTCTTTTGCAGCCATCAGCATTAGATCGGCAAGCTCATCAACGATCACCACAATATAAAACAATCCCTCGTCAGAACTTATTCCGGCATCTGTCGGTCTCCAACCCGACTTGATCTTTTTATTATAATCCGCAATACTCCTCACACCGGCTTTAGCAAGAACATCATATCTCTGTTCCATTTCATGAACGACAGCATTCAGAACTAAAACCGTATTTGCAGGAGTAGTAATAACATCTTCTTCGATACCGTGAAACCACAGCAGGTGATGATATTTTAATTTGGCATAAGTTGAAAGTTCAAGTTTTTTTGGATCAATAAGTATAAATTTTACTTCATTCGGCAGTGATTTATATAGGATGCTTGCAATAACGACATTCAATCCGACACTTTTACCTGACCCTGTGGCACCTGCAATCAAAAGATGCGGCATTTTTGTAAGGTCAGTGATGAACACTTCACCGGAAATTGTCTTACCGAGCGCAAGTGTAAGTCTTGATTCGGAATCTTTGAATTTATCGGTACTGAGCAGACTGCGCAGCCTGACCAGAGTTCTGTTCTTATTCGGGATCTCTATCCCGACCACACCTTTACCCGGAATAGGTGCAACGATCCTGATGCCCTTGGCTTTCATGGCAAGAGCCAGATCATCTGCGAGCGAAACGATCCTGCTGATCTTGACACCGGTAGCCGGTATAACTTCGTACATGGTAATAACAGGACCGGGATTCACCTGGACAACTTTGGCATTCACACCGAAATCCGCAAGTTTCTGTTCAAGAATTTTCGCATTTGCTATCAGTTCCTCTTCTGAGAAGTCCAGGCTTTTTCTCTCCTGTTCAAGATAATCAAGGCTCGGGAACTGATATTTTTCAATTGATTCTCTTAAAACCTCTTCATCCAGCAATTTTTCTTCAACCATCTCTCCAATTTCGATCTGCCCGTCATCCGAACGTTTTACAGGCTTTTCTTCACTTTTCTCCTCAATATCGGTTTCCTCGCCTTTAAAGATCTTCGGGAAATCCTTTGCATCCGCTTTACGTACCTCCGCAGCCATTCTTGCTCCATTTGAAACAGGTTCAGGTTCGGATTTTTTTCCAGGCTCTTGGTCTTTTTTGGGAGCAGGTATCTTATCGTCTTTAACAGGTGAAAGGTGTTCTTCAACCGTAATTTTTTTCTTTATTTCCTTAAATCTTTTATTTTGCTTTCTCTTTTCACGGACTTCTTTTATCCTGTTTTTTATCACCTGTAAAAAAAGCTGTATTGATTCTGAAACTTTTGAAATAAACTTTCCTATATCAAATTCGATCCACAGCAGCAAAATTGTAAAAAGAGATGCAGTAAGAAGTATGACCGTTCCAATATTACCTATAACTTTCGTGCTGAATTCAGCAGTTAATTTCCCGAAAATACCGAATACATGCATCGATTCTTCAATAACTCCCGCTTTTACCAATTTTATAAATCCGAACAGGTAGGACAGCCACACAGTAACATAAAATGAATAGAGGAAATTAACGGTGAACAGCTTTTTATGTTTTCCTGTCAGCAGTTTCCCTCCAACTATAATAAACAACCATATTATTATCAGAACAGGATATCCAAATGAAAAATTCAGCAGATATTCTGAAAGTGATGCTCCTACGCTTCCCAGAGATGCTTCCTTTTCAAAAATCCTGAAAACAGAACACAAAAAAGCATATATGAACAATGCAAGAATTAGAATTCCGGCGATCTGATTACCGGTGTTTTTAGTCTCGGGAGACTTTTTCTTTTTAGGCAGATTGTTCCTGTTCTTGTATTTCCGGTTTTTCTTACCCCGGTTCAGGTCAAATCCAAATTTTGAAATTATCGGCATAATACTTTAAGTTTTACTTTATGTAATTTGATTATTTTGCTTAATATAAACAAATTTATGGGAAAATTCAAATATTTTCAAGCATTTCCTTTTCAATAGAATATACCTCAAACCTCAGGTTCTTATATTCTTCGGCAGATACGGGATAAACAAGTTTAAAATATTCCTCCAAAACTCTCAGTGCTTCTTCGACCCTTTTGAAGTTCACCTGCAGGATATGTTTAATATCTTTTCGTTCACCTTCAGTATCAGTTATTCCCAATCTTCCGACATCACTATCGGAATCCCGGAACGGTTTTAATTCAATTTCCTCACTGAAAACAGGTTCTGCCAGCCCGGTAATGGAATGACGTATCTTTTTTAACTTTTTAGAAAGTTTTTGATCATCAAGAAAAAGTCTCGCTGTATCTTCAATTACCCTGATCCCTTCCCTGCTTCGGTTCAGGTTTGCATCGATTATTCTTAATATTTTATTTTTACTGTCCATCGATTTTTATTACTCCATCTTTATAAAAGGGCAGAATATCATGAGTATTCAGGTTTAAACAATAAGCCAGATCATCTTCAAAACCAATCTCTTTAAGGTAAGCTGCATGTTCACAATTATAAAGGCAGTCTTTACAATTTTCCTTAACCGAAAGATACAGCCTTAATGCAGCAGATGCGCCGTCATTTATCTTGATGACATTATTGATAAGCATTTTATTCACCAGCATCCCGCCGCATACTGCATCTTCCAGTGAAAACCTTCTATCCCTGCCGCTGAGGAGGATTGTAATATTATTCAGGTTTTTCAAGTACTTGACAACTGTCCCGATATTAACAAAACCGCAGACAAGAACAGGATCGGAGTCTTTTGCCTTAAGAAGAGTATACGTTCCGTTAGTGGTGGTAAAGATCAAATCCTTATTCTTAATTCGCTCTTTTTTATATTCAAACGGTGAATTCCCAAAATGAAATCCGCCTATTTTTACACCATTACGCTCGCCGCAGAGAAAAGTCTTGTCCTGATCCAGCCGTTCGTACAGAGAAACCGCATCATCTACTGTCTCAACAGGATATATTTTGCTGCATCCGTTGATCAATGCGGTGCATATGGTAGTGCTTGCTCTGAAAACATCGATGACCACCGCAGCCGAATTCTTCAGAATATCAGCAGGAATGCTCTCAAATGAATTGTATAGATTTATTTCCATAGCATCTTTTAATTACCATTGCGAGAAATCCCTCCCGTAAAGCGGGTTGGACGATTAAAGCAATCTCATAATTTATTTAATAACAATATTTTATCGGTGAGATTGCTTCGTTGCTTCGCGCCTCGCAATGACAGTAAAGATTCCAAAATCATATAACATCATGTGTTTTTTTCACAAAGTGATCACTTCGTGACACACATTCTGTTCACTCTGAAAAACATCCTTAATTTATACAAACGGGGGTTTTACAATTTCGGCATCGATGAATTTGTTTCTTATCTGAATCTGTATTTTTGTCCCCTCACCGGCAAATTCTTTTTTTATGTATCCCATTCCAACAGCTTTGCTCAGCATTGGCGAAAGAGTTCCGCTCGTGACCTCGCCGATATCCTCGCCGTCCCTGAATATCCTGTAACCGTGCCTGGGGATCGCCCTTTCTTCACTTATAAAACCTTTCAGGCGGCGGGTCACTCCTTCCTCCTTCACTTTCATGATGGCACTTTTGCCGATAAAATCCCCCTTGTCAACTTTTGTAATCCAGCCGAGCCCGGCTTCAATGGGATTGGTATCTTTGGAGATATCATTGCCGTACAGGCAGAATCCCTTTTCAAGACGCAGAGTGTCTCTCGCTCCAAGCCCGATCGGCTGAATACCGAATTCCTCTCCGGCTTTAAACACCTCATCCCATATTTTTTCTGATATATCCGTTTTAAAATAAAGCTCAAAACCCGGTTCACCGGTATATCCTGTCCGGGAAATTATCATGTCCTCACCTGCCAGGACTCCCTCTAAAAAATGGTAATATTTCACTTCCTCGAGGTTTATATCAGTCAGTTTCTGCAGGATTTCTATCGATCTTGGTCCCTGGACGGCAAGCTGAGTAATTTCGTCACTGATGTTTTCCAGCTCGATCCCTTCGGTATTATTGCTCTGCAGCCACTTAAAATCCTTTTCCATGTTTGCGGCATTTACGACCAGGAGATAATGGTCCTTCATCCGGTATACCAGCAGGTCATCGACAATACCGCCGTCATTGTAACAGAATGCCGAGTACTGCACCCTGCCGTAGAAAAGTTTGGAAACATCGTTTATGGTAACTTTCTGTACAAAATCGAGCGCCTTATCCCCCTTAACGGTAAACTCGCCCATATGCGAGACATCAAAAACCCCGGCTTTTGTCCTTACACATTTATGCTCGTCTGTCATATTGGTATATTGAACAGGCATATAATAGCCTGCGAACTCGATCATTTTCCCCCCGTTCTTCTCGTGTATCCCGTATAATGCGGTTTTCTTAATATCCACTTCCTTCTCCTTTCGTTAAGTCTTCAGGTAAAATTAAAAAATTCTTTTTAAATAATGATCATTCCCTTCTAGTAAAAGTTTATAATGAGATTCTTCGCTACGCTCAGAATGACGAAAAAGTTTAAATTATCACCGTCATTCTGAACAAAACGAAGTGAAGTGAAGAATCTCATCTTTCAATTAAAAAATATTTTATGGTCTTCAATACCTTAAACTTGAAACAAATTGAGTTTAAAATTCCGATTTTTTCCGGACTGTTACATTTTGAAACGGAAAATTAATCAAATTTGGACTAATAATCAAGGGGATTTAGAGATTCATCTTAACATGACATTTAAATTATTTTTCAACTGCATTTTTGCGTGAATTTCTTTATATTCTGAAAAACCGGAGGATAGAATGAGAATCATAAAAATGTTAACTGTATATTTATTAATTCTCTCTATATGTGTTTTCTGTTCAAAAGCAAAGGCAGAAACGCAGACCAAAAAATTTGTCACAGCTCTGACTAATTCTGAAATAGAGGAAGGATTTACCTTATTGTTCGACGGCAACACGACAAACGGATGGCGGGGGTATAATAAAGAAATATTTCCTGAAAAAGGATGGGAAATAGACAATGGAGCACTGCGCTGTATCGCAAATGGCAAGGGCGGAGATATCATAACTGAAAAGGAGTACGGGAATTTCGAGCTTAAACTCGAATGGAAGATCGCAAAAGGGGGCAACAGCGGGATTTTTTACCGTGGTAAAGAGAGTAAAAAAGACGGGATATGGAAGTCCGCACCGGAAATGCAGGTACTCGATAATGAGAACCATGCAGATGCTAAAAAGGGCAGGGACGGCAACCGCAAGGCAGGGACTGCTTATGACCTGATCCCGGCTGTACCGCAGAATGCAAGACCTTACGGGGAATGGAACACTGTGAAAATTATATGCAGAGACACACACATCGAGCATTGGATGAACGAAAAAAAGGTACTTGAATATAATACTGAATCTGATAAATGGAAAAAACTGGTGAAGAATTCAAAGTTTGCGCCGTACCCTGAGTTCGGGCAGATCCGCAAGGGTCATATCGCTCTTCAGGACCACGGGAATGATGTCTGGTACAGGAACATTAAGATAAAGGTGTTAAAATAGGTTTTAAACAAAGAGTCCTGTAAAATTGGAAATGAAAAAGTATATGATCTTGTTTAAAATAGCTTTACCGTTTATTTTTAGATTTTAATTAGATTTGAAAAGACATAATCAAATATTAAATACAAAAAAGACCTGGATTCCAGCCTTCCAGACTGTGTGAAAACAAAAAAATCAAAATAATTGACTGTCATTACGAGGGAGTCCCATATTTTTGGGACGACCGTCGTAATCTCCTATATTCTTACAAAACAATACTTTAACGGTGAGATTGCCACGTCGCTTCGCTACCTCGCAATGACATTTAATTTCGCAAATTATACTTAAGCATGCGTTTTCACACAGTCTGTACGCTCAGAATGACAGCTTCTATTTTCTTGTTATTATACATGTTGTGTCATTCCAGCGAAGGCTGGAATCCAGACAACCTGATAAAAGAACAAATATTTTGATTTTCAAAAAAAATGTAAAAAATTATTAACAATGCTGTTACTTTTTGAAATTTAAGTCGTCATACATAGTAGAGCACCGTAACTACAGTTGCGGTTGCACCTCCTACTGTGGTTGCTTCCGGGTTCACGGAAGCAGGCTTACCCCGATTTATTCGGGGTAAGTTATTTTTGAACTATTTTATCTCTCCTTTGTATAATTAGATAGATCATCATGAGAAACCTTAATAACAGGCAGAAAAAGACCGTCACGGCGAAAAAGGATTTTAAAGACCTGAAGCATAAAGCTGATAAGGTAAAAGAGAACCGAAAAAAAGACAAACGTAAAAAATAAAGTCTGTAACTCTGCACATTGAATTAAAGGATCATTTAAACTTTGGAAAACCGAATTTCATTGACATAATTTTTAATTTTCATTAAATTTATGGTTCAGATATGGTAAAAAAACAAAAAACAAAAAAATACGTTAAAAAGAGACGGGACTGGAAACTTCCCTTTACAAAGAAGAATTACCAGATATTCTTTATCGGTATAGTTACGCTTATTGTGGGTTATATTTTCCTCAGCATAGGACCCGAGGACAGCTTTTATACACGCACACTTGGTCCGGTAATACTGTTTTTCGGATATTGTGTGGTAATTCCGTTATCGATCCTCTACAGGGAAAAGTCAAAGGCAGAAGTTAAGGGCGATTAGCTCAGTTGGTTTAGAGTGCCCCGCCGTTGGCGGGAAAGTCACTGGTTCTTTGGAATGAATTTTTATCAAAATAAAATAACTTTTTATGATCGTATTGGGCGATTAGCTCAGTTGGTTTAGAGTGCCTGCCTTACAAGCAGGAAGTCACTGGTTCGAGCCCAGTATCGCCCACAGTTTAGTCTGATAATAATGGTACTCTTATGAGTACCTTTTTTTTTCGATGAAATCTTATTTAAAACATTCTTATTGATTACTTCAATTTTTGACCGACCAGCTTGCATAATAAACACCTCCCCTGTGATCTGTCAATTTTTTAATATTGCTCCCATCTGTGTTCATCACGTACATTTGAAAATTACCGCTGCGGTTCGATTGAAATACTATTCTGGCACCATCAGGAGACCAGTAAGCACCCTCACTGACCGTATTTTCAGGAGAATTCGTGATCTTTCTTTTATTTGAACCATCAGCATCAATCATATAAACGTCGCCTTCAAAAATCCCGGCTTCGAATGTCGCACAGTTATATATTATCTGTGTCCCATAAGGTGACCATTTGGCAAATGCTTCCAACTCTGGGGTTGATACCAGAACTCTGCGGTCGCTGCCGTCAATATTCATTATATAAATATCATAGTTCGGAAATCCTCCGCAGCTAAAAGTGATTTTTTGCATATCTGGTGACATATGCGGAAATTCCTCGTTTTCAATAGTGTTAGTCATCCGGGTCTGTTCTGAACCGTCGCTGTTCATCAAATAAATCTCATAGTTCCCATCGCGCTCTGAACAAAAAACGATTTTACTCCCGTCTGAAAACCAGAACGGGTATGAATCTTTTGCCGGAGAATTGGTCAGGCGCATAACTTCGCTTCCGTCGATGTTCATCTTGTAAATTTCATTATTCCCATCGCGGTTGGATACAAAAACGATCTCTGATCCGTCCGGCGATATATCCGGGGCTGCATCGTAAGCTCTGTTTCGTGTCAGCCTTGTCTCCGCACTCCCATCTGCGTTCATAATATATATTTCACCTATTCCATCATTCTCCGACCAGAATGCGATTATCCCTCCTCCCCTCCCGTCGAGCGGGATATCCTGTTCTTCCGTTGAAGAGGACTGGCTTTTGCATTCAGTTGAAAACGATATGAGTAGAAACAGACAAATAAAAACTAAAATTTCGAATCGTTGTAACAATTTTTTTTGCATGACATTATCCTTTAATTGATCCATAATAATATACGGTGATGGAGCGTCAGGTTTTCAAAGATATTGCCCAACAGCTAAATAAGTTTCCGAATGGTAAGGGAAAATGTAAAAGGTCGTATTATTTAACTTAGTTTCAAAATCAGGTAATCATATTTTGACAGGAGGTGTAAGGCTTAACTAAAATTATGATAAAAAAATCCGAAACTGCCATTTCGATCCCTCTCAGCGTGATTGGAATCTCAACATGAAACCATGAGACCCTGTCACGAAGTGATCACTTCGTGAAAACAAGTTCAGGGTGACATTTTGAAAACAATTCAAAGGTTGTGCAACACAACCGGAAGCGCGGCTGTATTTATTTGTTAAGCAGTTTATTCAACATTTTTACTCTGTAGCGGCTTACAGGAAGGTAATCATCGTTTTTTAATTGAACATAGTAGGAACTTCCTCCTGCGTGTTTATATGACGTAACATAATGAAGGTTGACAATATAAGAGCGGTGGATCCTAAAAAAGTTATCAGGCAGTATATCCTCAAGCCGGTTGAGTGGTTTTTCAATGAGTTCCATACGTCCATCGGACATATTTACTTCTACGAATACTCTTGACGCTTTAAAGTATAAAACGTTTTCCAGCGGGAGCAGATGGTTCTCATTCCGTTTGCGGTAAACAATGTAGGGCACCTCCCCTTTATCCTCCAGCCTGGCTTCAAGTTTTTCCACTTTTAATTGAACCACCTGGAAGTTCCGGTACAGGTCAAGGGTCTTGATGATTACCGCAAGTACAAAAAGTGAGATTGAAATAATATTTACAGCCAGATACATAAAATGCATAATTCCAAAGAAAGATGGAATGTAACCGGACAATAATGTGTAGATATAATAGACTATCGAACATGTGAATGCATAGAATATAATCAGGCTGCCGGATGATTTTTTCTTCCATTGAAAAAAAGTGATCCCCAACGCATAACCCGTCAGGAAAAAAGAATATAAAAGAGTACCTGAATTGAAAACAAAGACAAGCTTTATAGCTTTAATAATTAGCAGCCCAATCCCGGTAAAAATCAAATGTTGCCATTTTCTTCGAATGTCAAAATACCATAAGGTAAATAGAATTAAAATAGTACCGGGTACTATTTTGCTGTTTGAAATGACGGGATCTACCCACTGGAAAAGGGCAGTCCCGATATCCCCGGAATAAAGCAAATAAAACCATAAACTCACAGAAAAATGAAAAAGAGCATAAATACCCATTAGTAAAAAGGAGAAGTGTCTCCATCCTCCCAGAAACAGGGACAGACATATTACTGCAGCCGTCAGGAACAGCCCCATCCAGAGCAATTGAAGATTATGGAGCAGTTGTGTGCTTTCTTTGATTTTTGTATAATAACCCATGGAAATCCCGGGATTCAGCATACCTTTTATTCTTTTGTGGTCAGAGACTCTTACAGCAAGTAAATGGTCCCCCGGCAGCGTTAGTCCTTTACGCAGTTTTATGAGAAGATATACTTGCCCTGACACCTCATTTTCCCTGTTTGGACCGACGTTTCCGTTACTTGCGGCTAATTCGCCGTCCCAGTAAACTTCATATGCAACCGGAAGGTCAAATATTTCCAAAGCTATTATATCAGAATCATCAGGTTCACCTTCAAACCTTATCGATGTTCTGTACCAGTAAATTCCATGGTCTTCTTTGGAGAAATTTTTCAGTACTGCCGTTTCCCAGTTGCTGTCATCAAACTCCGGATCAGAGTATTCTCTGGAATCACCAAAACAATATTTCCACTTATTAATTTCCTGTGTTCCGGTCTGATCCAGGTTAAACAATAACGGCTGGTCGACCGACTGTGCAAAAAGAAGGCTGTTAAATAAAAATAACAGAACCGGTATTATTCTAAATAATCTATTCATGGATTTAATTATCAGATTGACTTTTAAGGATAAATATAGCAAAAAATTGAGGGTTTTGAAAGAATTACATAAAAGAAAAACCTTCTCCCTGTCTCAGGGAGAAGGTTTTAATAATTACAAATTATATCCTTTCAAATGTCTATTTTTTCAAATACACTGCTTTGTCCATCGAAAATTTACCCGATTCGGATATTTTAAAATTAAATCCGATCCCATCGATATTTTTGTCAAATTTCATACCTTCCATACGCATAGGACCAAATTTTTCATTCAGTTTTGAGTCGTAGATCTCACCCCTGAAGTTCCACATGAGCTCTTTATCGGTAAGATCGATCCCTGTTATTTCAATTTCCTCTTTAAAAGTTCTTCCTTCTTCCGAAGACAGATCGTTTAAAGTAATAGTTCCCCTTTTAATAATTTTATCGCCACACTTGACCAGATAGCTGCCTCTGCAGTAGCTTTCTTTGGTTCTGCCCGGCAGGTCAACTGTGATCTTATAATAGATCTTAGTATCCTTAGACTTATCGATCTTATTAAGTCCCGGTCGTTGGATCTGCATGTTTTTTACTGCCGGTTTTTCTATATTTTCTTCCTTTTTATCAGGAGTTTTTTCTTCCGGTTCGAGAAAAATTAATTTCATTCCACTGTTTTCTTTAGATGGTTTTATTGATTTATCATAGACCGGTCTTTCAGGATTGTCTGCTATTTCATTAACAGTTAAAAATGCCAATCTCACAATTTTTTCCATTTCCGTAAAATTAATTTTATCGGTATGATCCGTGATCTGGTGGTAATCCTCGTGTAAACCTGTATCAAAGTAGAGATAAGCGATATCTTTTTCTGCAAAGGAGGAATGGTCACTTTCTATGGGATACATACCTTTTTCCATAAAATCTGCATCTAATCCAATCAGTTCATTATATTTTTCAGCAATTTTTCTTATTTCCGGCGACTGGAATGAAGAGGTAATGTTGACCTTATTTGGATTTGGATCTCCCCCCCTGCTTTTTCTTCCGATCATATCAAAATTAAGGTTCATAACAATATTTTTGAGCGGCTTGAACGGGTGTTCTGTAAAATACCTGCTGCCCCAGAGCCCGTGTTCTTCGCCGCACCATAAACAGAAAACAAGCGATCTTTTAGGCTTTTCTTTCAAAAGGGAAAATGCCTGGGCAAGTTCGAGAATTCCGGCTGAACCGGAACCATTATCGTCAGCCCCGTTAAAGATCGTGTTATTATAATCCCCTATATGGTCAAGATGAGCACCCAGCACAATTATTTCATCCTTCAGAACCGGATCGGAGCCTTCAATATAACCGACCACATTTTTACCGTTGACTATCTCAGTTTTTACAAAATTCTTAATCGTTATTTTTTTATCTTTTAGCGTAAATGAGGCTGGTTTTCCAGTCTTATCTATCTTTTTCTGCAATTCATCAAGAGTAAACCCGTTATTTTCAAAAAGGACATTCGCTGCTTTTCGCGAGATATTTATATTAAAATATGAATCATCATCCGTATCCCTGATCCCTTTTGCTGTCCACTTCTGCCTTCTTTCGGGCGGCGTATCACCTTCATAAAGACTGTACATTATGCTGTACTTATCATTTCTAAAAGGTTTATTGACATTCCATCCTCTGCTTACAGGATCATCCAATTGACCGTTTTTCAAGTTCCTTATGTGAATAACCCCAAGTGCCCCTCTTTTTTTAAAGAGATCTTCCTCAAATGAAAGGTTATATTCGCCCGCATTGAATTTCTTTTCAATTTCTTCCCTTTCCTCTCTTCTTTTTTCCACATATTTTTTAAAAAGAACTGATCCAGGATCAGACTGACCGGGAGTACCATCCAATACAATAACGATCTTATTTTTAACGTTAATATTTTTCAATTCATTAAAATCCCTGTCATTCTTACCATATCCTGCAAAAACCAGATCCGCGGTCAGGTTTATTGATTCAGAAGAATTGAACTTAAAATCAGTCTCATTTTGAAATATATGTTCCTTTTCACAGTCTTTCGATTCTGTCTTTATTATCATGTATGATTCCGGTTTCCCGATAACTCTCACAAAAGGAACTTCCTGATAATAAGAATTCCTATCCAAATACTCATCGAGCCGCTTCGCTTTTAATAACTCGAATAATTCAATATTATCCCCCCCGGGTTTAATCCCCCATAATTTGAAAAGAGATACAACATATTCAGCGGCAATATCAAATCCTTCGCTTGCGGTTTCCCGTCCTCTCGTATAATCGGCAGCAATTACTGATAGTTGTGCTTCAAGGTCATTCATTTTTATTGACTCATATGCTGTTTGAATTTTCTGCGGTATTTGTGCTGAGATGAAAACCGGAGTTATGAGAATCAGACATACTATACCTGTAATGACATTTCTAAAGGTCATTTCTTACCTCCCAAATGTTAAGTATTAATTAAAATATTGATTTATATTATGTCAGGGTTTTTCTATATTTTCCTTTTTGAAACGGTAAATCAGATCTTTTTCTGATGATTCATTTTTAAGAATCAGAATATCGCTTTTTGTATAGGAGCCTGAATTTAAAGAATTTTTAAAATCTTCCTCAAAAATTTCAACTAATTTTCCCCTAGACTCATTAATGTTTTTTCGGATCAGATCTATATTAGCTGTAACCGGTTTCGGGGCATAGTTTTTTATAGTACTGTTAGTGGAAAATGGAAAAATCAGTAATACCAAAATTACGAAAACAGGTGATGATAAAATCTTACTGTTTATTTTAGTATTTTGTTTGTTTAACTGGTAAAGAATTCTATTCTTAAATTCATCAGAGGATTTTGAAAAAGCTGTTTTAATCATTATGCTGTTATAATCTTGAATAGATTCTGTTATCTTTACTAAAGATTTCGAATAATTAATATGTGATAAATTTAATTTCCTAACAGCTTCATCATCACAATGCATTTCGCGATACCGGTCAACTTTTTTACAGAATATCCATACTAAAGGATTAAAGAGATATAAAACCTGAGCAATTAATTCCAGAATGCAGATCCAGGTATCTTTGTTTTTTATATGGGCAATCTCATGTTCAACTACGGAATCCCGGCAGTTATCTGTCCAGTGATCCCAGTGTTTCGGGACAATTATTTTATGCTTAAAATACCCTAATACCAGCGGACTGTGAGATTTTTCGGACTTAAATATGGATATTGATTTGTTATCTGGACGATACTGATCAACGGGTGTTAAATTTCCCAATACTTTTTTTAATTGAACATATTTAATGATGTTAATCAAAATATAAATAAGAATTCCTGTTATCCATATTAACAAAACAAAACTGAAAAACGTTAATTGAGGATTTTGTTGAATAATCATCATATCAGGAAAATTACCGACAAGTTCAGCATTAGATTGGTAAAAAGAATCCAAACCCAAAAGTCCTGATAATTTAAAAGCAGGATCAAATCCGGAATTTAAAATAAAAACAGGCGGTACAAATAATTTTAATAGACCTATAATTGATATTGCATAAAGTAATTTGGCATTACTCCTGCGGAACAAGAACAAAATACCCAATATGATAATAAGAAATAAGCTGCTCTGTATGAACATCAAAACGAAATAATTTACCCATATTTGACTTATATTATTTAAAAAGGTAATAAAATTATCTACCATCTTTTTCCTTTTTTTCTATCATCTTTTTAAGTTCTTCCAGATCTTCTTTTGAAAGTTTCCCCTGTCCCACCATAAAATTAACCATTTTTTGAAACGAACCATTAAAAACTTTTTCCAGAAAAATACCTGCCTCTTTACTAACTGCATTTTCACGCTTTGTTATAGGTGAATACAGGTTTACAGGTCCAATTTTTTTCTTTTTCAAAAATCTCTTCTCTACGAGAATATTCATTATGGTTTGTACCGTAGTATATGCTTTTTCTTTTTCCGGATATAAAAACTCCCAGATTTCTTTGACAGTTGCCTCATCTTTTTTATCCCATATTACATTTAATATTTCCCATTCAAAAGGAGAAAGGAAATCCTTGCGTCTTACCATCAGGTCTCCTAAGTTATTAGTTGGATTACTAATTTGTTAGTAATATATATGGTTTGATACGCTTTTTTAAAAAAAAAGTTTCGTAAATTTTTTGAATTTTATTTTGTGGATTTTATTCTGGGACATAAAATTAGGATTTTTCTTATTCAGCTAACATGCTTTTATTATTTGGTTCAAATGGAATTATAAAGAATAATAGTTCGATTTGTCATTTTTCTACCAGAGATAGATCCTGCCTAGGCAGTACAATTCACAACCGGATTTCTTTATTTAAAAGATGTACTTAATTCTATTCATCCCTCAAACTGTCAACCGGATTTATTCCGGCGGCTTTTACAGTATGAAAACTAATAGTGATGAATACTATGAGAACAGTTACCATAACAGGGATTAAAAATACAGAATATCTGATCTCTGCCCTGTACGCAAAATCCTGTAGCCATTCCTGCATAATATACCATGCAACAGGACATGCAATAACACCGGAAATAAATATGACCTTCAAGTATTGATTGGACAATAGTTTTAATATCTGAAGGATTGACGCACCCATGACTTTTCTGATCCCGATCTCATTGGTCTTTTGGCGGGTACTGTACAAAGATAAACCGAACAATCCAAGACAGGAAACAATTATAGATAAAAAAGTAAAATATGTGATCATTTTGCCTAAATTTATATCTGACCTGTACAGACCTTCAACCTGGTCAACCACAAATTGATATTCAAGAATACCGTTGGGATTTATTTTATTCCACGTGTCTTCGATCAATTTTCTTGCATTTTCTATTTCTCCATTTTTATACTTAACATAATAAACATGAAGCAAGTCACTCCTGTTTAAAAAAACCATTGGCTGAATCTTCCGGTATAAAGATTGTGAATGAAAGTCCTTGACAACTCCTGCAATCACCAGGTTTTCATCTATAAATTTATACTTTTTACCGACAGGATTTTCAAGATTAAAATGTTTTACAAATGTTTCATTAACTATCACTGCTTTCCTGTCCGAACTGTATTTTCCTGACAGGGATTCTCCCTCAATCAGATTCAATCCCATTGTTTCTATGAAATCTCGGTCAACCCTTAAACTCTTGTACCCCATTAAAACCTTGTTCTCATTTTGTTCCTGCGCACTATATTTCCGGTTTTGTTCAGCATTTTTCTTTATGTTCGGATTTAGATTTACAGTAGAGATAGAATAATCCACAAAGCTTGAGAAGGAAGCTGAAACGTTCTCAATATAGTTGCTTTTCAAAAGCTCATTTTTGAATACATTAAATTTGCTCTGTAAAAACCTGTCACCGGCTTCTATTGCAATCAGGTCATTACGTTCAAACCCGAGGTCTTTACCCTCGCTTGCGTAATTAAGCTGCTTTTGAACTATAAAAACACTGACCAGCAATATGATGAAAACCGATAACTGCAGAACGACAAGCAAGTTCCTGAAATATGACTTTGATGATCTGAACGCTGTTTGTTTTTTGATAATTTCCAATGGTTTTAAAGATGAAAGATAGACTGCAATATACCCGCCTGCAAGAAGACCAGCGGCTAAAGTGACAATAGAATATCCAGCAACAAATTTTATATTCTTCAAGTAATCCATGCCTAATTCAGTATTAAGGACCTGGTTGATAAAAGGAATTAGAAATTTTATCATCAACAGGGCAACCGGCAGAGCCAGTAAAGTAAACATCATTGATTCTATTGTAATCTGTTTTATCAGATCTATCTTTGTAGCTCCTGCAACTTTACGAATCCCGATCTCTTTTGCCCTTGCGGATGCTCTTGCAGTAGAAAGAGTGATGTAATTTATAACAGCAATGATCAAAATAAGAAATGCTAATATTGTACAAATATAAACTTTGAAGACCAGACCCTTCTTATCAAAATTTGTCACAAGACCGTCACTGTTCAAATGAGCATTTATCAGCGGCTGAAGTTTAAAGCTGACTTCCTGTCTTATCACATAATTTGCAGCCTTGCGGTTATTCATAAGATTATTAACTTTCAACTTCTTCTGTTGATAAATGCCTATCATAATATCGTTAAGTTTATTACTGAACTCTTCGGAGTTAAAGACTTCCGGTGTGAGAATGTACGTGGAAGTGGAACCATAAGTCCAGGATTCATAAGACGGGATAGCCCTTTTCCTGTTAATATTTTCATAACCCCATTTTACTGTTTCCATGGGTATGAAGATATCAGCTTTTATATCAGTATTGTTCGGCAGGTTTTCAATTATTGCAGTTACAGTCATCTGATGTACTTTAGTATCATATGACCTGCCCCGTTTGAGTCTTAACGAAAGCGTTTTTCCCAACGGGTCAGAATCACCAAAATATTTTTCGGCACTAAGCTTTGAAAGGATTATAGAGTTGGGGTTTTGTAAAGCACTTTGAATGCCGCCTTTTATAAACTTGAAATCAAAAATTTCGAACAATTCCGGATCGGTTCGAAGTACTTTCCTCTCCCTGAAAAATCTATCCCCCGTACCAAGAAGGAACTCAGCCCGCATTGTTCTTGCTGCTGATTTGATCTCGGGGAATTTTTCTCTTAGCAGCGGTGCAAGGTTGAAGGATACCCCCGGTGAGGTCGTATCAAATAAATTGGAGTACTGAAGAACCCTGTACGTATTCCGGGAATTTTTATGAAAACTGTCATATGATGTTTCTTCCAGAACATAAAGCAGCATAACAAAACTGCAGGATAGACCTATAACAAGACCGCTTATGTTAATAAACGAATACACTTTCTCGCGAACAAGATTGCGGGAAAAAAACTTAAGATAGTTTTTAAACATGGTAAAACTCCAGTAAATATGGGATTTTAAGAATTGAGGTATCGAAATAAACACCTGAAGCCAGTAAATGGAATGTGCATAAAGTGTACCTTTTTCTTCATAGTTATCCTTAAATTCTTCTTCAGCATCTCCTAAAAGTGACTGTCTGTTTTGCGAATCAGAAAAAATATTTAATAACCATTTAGCAAATCCGGGGGGATCTATATCTTTTTGAAGCATTTAAACTCCTTAATCAAAAACCACATCCGATATTCCTTCCCAGAGTGATTTTTGATGTTCATAAGTTTCCTTTAAAGATTTCCTGCCATGATCAGTTAACCTGTAGTAAAATTTTCTTCTACCGCCTCTCTTTTTGGTAGGCTCCCCTTCTATCTTTTCCACGAGCCCTTTTTTGACTAACTGGTCAAGCTCGAAATAAAGTCCGCCGTAAGAGAGTACTTTTCTTAGTTTCTTTGAAACATTTTTCTTAATCGGTACACCATACGCCTCATCTTTAAGCTCCAGTATTGCCAGTAGGTATACTTCGTCTATTCTGCTTAAAAGCCCCATAATTAACCTCCTTCTATATATGTACTGTATTATTGTAGAAATGTTTCAAAAAAGATAAAATACTTTTACCGCGATGCAGTAGATATGGCTGGAAATGTAGATTTTTTAATATTTTGGCGGGGAAAATTAACTTTTATGGATTAACATTTGCAGGCGTTTTACTAATTGTTTCTCGCAGAGGTATAAGGCCAACTTCTAATATTCCTTAATTCTTAATTATAAATTGCCCTTACTCATATTTTAGAGAATCAACAGGATTCGCTTTTGCTGCTTTAAATGATCTATAAAAAACTGTTAAAACAGTAACAGAGGCAGTTAAGAAAATCGTCAGGAGAATTGTATGGATTCCAATATTTACCCGGTATGCAAAGTTTATCAACCAACGTTCCATTAAAAAATATGCAGCGGGAACAGCAACAACAAAAGCATAAATAGTCAGTTTTAAATATTCTTTCATAAAATTGAGGGCGATATTCGGCACTGTGGCTCCAAGGGTTTTACGAATACCAATCTCTTTTGTTTTTTGATTTGTACTGAAGGTAATAAGCCCGAAAAGTCCAAGGCACGCAACTATAATAGCGAGAAAGGTAAAGGATCCGAAGATATTCGAAAGCCTGATCTCAGTCCTGTACTGCCGGTCGAAAAATTCATCCAGAAAAAAATATGAAAAAGGATAACCGGGAAAGAATTCATTCCACGTATATTCGATTTTTGACAGGAAACCGGGTATATCGTTAACCGATATTTTCAGGGCAATTAATCCTCCCATATTATTGACCAGACCAAGCACTATCGGATTGATCTTTTTCTGCAGGCTGTGATGATGGTAATCTTTAAAAACTCCGACAACGATCCCCTCGGGATATCCTGATGGAGAGTCAATTTTTTTCCCGATGGCGTTTTCCGGTGTAATCCAGCCCATTACTTTTACAGAACTCTCATTAATAAGTAACGCCTTCTCTTTATCGGTTGCCATTTCTTTTAAAAAATCTCTTCCTGCAATAATTTCAATATCAAAAGTTTTTACGTAATCGTGATCAACGGGGATAAATTCGACCGACAACATTTCCTGCTCCGGGAAATCCTCCGGGTGACACCACTGACCATTCCAGCCGTATTTTCCCGGAACTGAATTTGAAACAGTTAAACTCTGAATTTCAGGATTTTTTGATAAGGATTGTTTTATTACTTTACTTTTTTCAATAAAGGCCGACCAGGGGATCCTGGATGTATCCAGAACTATTACCTGGTTTTTATTAAATCCGGGGTTGCTGTTCAGCATAAAATTTACCTGGTCGCGCACTACGAGAGTGCAGAATATTAATGCAGAAGTGATAACGATCTGAGAGACAACAAGTATTTTCCTCAAATAAACTCCCCGACCGGAAGTAGAATAATTACCCTTTAATACGTCTGCCGGTCTAAAGCGGGAAATAACAGACGATGGATATATACCTGCGCATATTGCCACTAAAAAAGTAAGTGCAAAAATAAATAACAGGGAATTTAAATTGAAAAGGTTTTCAGGAATATAACTTTTTCCTGTAAGATCATTAAATACAGGAAGAATAAGTATCATAAGGACAAATGCAAATATCAGTGCCGCAAAAGAGATCAACAGTGAATCTGACATAAACTGACTGATCAGACGGCTGCGTGTTGATCCAACTACTTTTCTCAGCCCCACTTCTTTTGCCCGTTCGGCTGAACGTGCAGTAGTAAGAATAATAAAATTGAGACCGGCTACGATCAATAGAAGAGCCGCAACAATAAACAGGAAATAAACTGTTTTAAGGTTGCCCTGGGGACCTGTATTATTACCGCGGTCTGATCTAAGGTACAGATCATTCAGCGGCTCAATACTCGAATAACATTTTAAACTCCACTGGTTAAAAAGCTCACCGGCCCTCTTCATCGGAAAGTCCCGTATCTTAGTATTGAAATCCACCGGATCGACACCGGGTTTAAGAAGAATATAATTGATCATATTAAAATTTCCCCATCCCCCGGGACCCTTTGCATCCGGATTAAATTTCAGGTAGGTTTCGAACGACAGCAGCATATCGAACTGAATATGAGAATTTTTTGGTACTTCTACAACTCCTGTAATGGTAAAATTCAGTGAATCTGATAAAACCAATGATTCTCCGAGTGCAGAATTGTCCCCAAAATATTTTTTTTCAATTTTATCTGTTATTACTAATGAAAAAGGCTTTTCAAGGGCCGTTTCAGGGTGTCCTTTTGTTAGATTGAATGAAAATAATTTAAAGAAATTTTTATCGGCATAAAGTCCCCTGTCAAAATAGTATGTTCCTTTATGTTTTACCGGGTGAAATGCGCTCCTCATATATAATATCTCTTCAATCTCGGTATAGTCTTCCGCAAGAAGTTTTCCTGTGGGCCAGGGATTAGTACTTAATTCTCTATCTTGCCCTTCGGACGTTCGCAGGTTTGACCCAAGGCGGTAAATACGGTCTGAAAGAGAATGAAAATCGTCATATGAGAGTTCATCCATTATATATAAAGACATAAGAATGCTGCAGGCAAGTGCAATAGATAATCCAGCAATGTTTATAAAAGTAATCCCTTTGCTGCGGACAGCATTTCTGTAGGCAATTTTTATATAGTTCTTGAACATTGTAAATCTCCAGTAAACTGAATCACGAATAATCAAAGGAACCGAGCGCAGCATGTTCCTCCTGTACCATTTCCTGGCATATTTTTCTCCTTTTTCCTCTGCCAGTTCATAAAATTCCTCTTCAAAATCTCCGGATAGAGAGAAGCCGTCGTTTCGCCGGTTAAAGATTTTAAGGATCATCGACGCAAAAAAAGGCGGTTTTGGTTCGTTTCTTCTCATTTTAATTCTGTTATTAAATTTTATTCATTTCTCAAAGAATCCACAGGATTAGCAGATGCTGCTTTTGCTACTAAATATATTATTGTACCCGTTACAATTATAATTGATAAAGCAGCAGACAGAATAAAATATTGCGGATCTAAAGAGATTTTGTAAAAATAATTTTCCAGATATTTATCCAAAGCATAATAAGCAGCCGGCCAGGCAATTATATTTGAAATTGCAGCCATTAAAATGAATTCTTTTAACATAAATTTTATAATCTGATGAAATTTTGCTCCAAGTACTTTTCTAATTCCAATTTCTTTTACTTTGCGGTTAATCGTTAACGAAGTAAGTCCGAATATCCCCATACATGCTATAAGTACAGCAAAACCAGCTGAATACCTGATTATCGCTCCCCATCTTTTTTCATTATCATACTGAGCCTTAATTTTATCATCAAGAAATGAATATATAAACGGTTTGTCCGGCTTTATATCTTTCCAGGTTTTTCGCATTAATTCAATTTTTTCAGGTAAATTTTGTGTTGAAATTCGCACCATAATATTATTTAAACTACTTGTGTTAAGCATATGAAAGAGCGCAGGATAAATTTCATATTCCAAATTCCCAATTTTAAAATCTTTTACAATTCCAATAATTGTCAGTTTTGTATCAAATATATCAAGTTGTTTTCCTACCGGATTTTCTAATCCAATTTTGTTCGCAAACTTTTGATTTATTATTACAGATGTAATATCGGTAGAATAATCTTTTGAAAAAGATCTTCCCTCAACAATGTCAATATTCATGGTTTTAAATATATCATATTCAACTTTACTAAAATAATAATCAAATTCAATACCTTCTTTGTTATAAAAACCCGTCCAATAAGGTAATCCAAATGGACTTGATGAAGCTGAAATATTTATAATACTATCATATGAATTTAACTTATCTTTAAACCTCGTAAATACCATGTCACTTGAAGCTGGATTCCGTTCCTGGACATCAATTGTTACCACTCCTTCTTTATTAAACCCGAGGTCCATATTTAGTAAATATTTTATCTGTTCTCCCATAACAATTGTAGAGACTATAAGAAATACTGATAAAGAAAATTGAATGACAACCATCAATCTTGTAAAATAGTTCTTACCTCCTAATTTCAGTTTTCCTTTAAGAATTGTAACAGATTTAAATCCGGACATAATAAATGCCGGATAACTGCCTGATATTACTCCGATTACTATTGTCAGGATTAAAAGAATCAGTATATTATTAATATTTAGAAGGTTATCAATATTCAACTCTTTTTCCGAAAATCTGCTAAATGACGGAAGTAACAAACAGGCAATAAAAATACCGGCAGTCATTGCAATAAACGTTATAATAACCGATTCACTCCAGAATTGACGTACTAATTGTTTTCTATCAGCACCAAATACTTTTCGAATTCCAATTTCAATTGATCTCAATGAAGACATTGAAATTGAGAGATTTATAAAATTAATGCAGGCAATTATTAATATTGTTAATGCTATTCCAGTCAATATTAATATTGTATCCATTTGTGGACTGCCTGTAACTCCGTTATCAAGGTGTACTTCATTCATCTTCTGAAGCCCGAAAGATATTGGATCGGGTCCTCTTTTTTCTGCCCAACGCCCAATCAATGAAGAATAATACTGCTTTTCAAAAGCAGGGAATTTTTCTATGACATTATTATACAGTTCCTTATTTTTTAATACCACATAATTTGGGATAGCAAACATATTCCAATTTTCCAAATAGCTGCTTTCTCCGAATTGTCTTAAACATTCGATATCTGCAGCCATCTGAAATTTTACTGTTGAGTTTGAGGGAGGCTTTTCAGATATACCGGTGACACAATAATCATTCGAATAATCTCCAAGAATCAAAGTTAAAGTTTTCCCGACAGGATTTTCATTCCCAAAATATTTTTTTGCTAATTCATGTGTTAGAACTATTGAATTTTGTTGAGCTAATACTGTTTGAGGATCGCCCTGAATTAATGGAAATGTAAACATTTCAAAAAACGGTTTGTCAACAAGCGTAATTGATTCATTAAATAGTTTTTCATTATATTGAACTGTAAATTCCCAATCCTTCATTCGAGTAATATATTGGATTTCAGAGAAGAATTCTTTCATTGCAGGAGCATTTGGAACAAACATTGATCTTAAATTCCAGTCAAGTGAACCATCTTTTTTATTAATTCCGGCATATACTTTATACATTCTATCTTTATTTTTGTGAAATGAATCATATGTAATTTCATTTTCAACAAATAAAGACAGCAGAATAACGCATGCTAATCCAATTGCAATCCCCGAAATATTGATAAACGAATAAACTTTATGCTTTTTTATATTTCTCAATGCGATTTTCAAATAGTTTTTAAACATGGTAAACCTCCAGTAAACAGTATCACGAATTATCAGAGGAACCGAGCGCAGCATGTTCCTCCTGTACCATTTCCGGGCATACTTCTCTCCTTTTAGCTCAGCCAGTTCATAAAATTCCTCTTCAAAATCTCCGGATAGAGAGAAGCCATCGTTTCGCCGGTTAAAGATTTTAAGGATCATCGACGCAAAAAAAGGCAGTTTTGGTTCGTTTGACTTCATTAGAATCCTTTAATTATCAAATGCATATTTTGATATGCCGTCCCAGAGAGTATCTTTGAGTTCCTGAGCGGATTTGAGAGCCTGAGATCCCTCTGGCTGAAGCGAATAATATATCCTGCTTCTTCCTCTTCTTTTAGGAGATGAATCCCCGACAGTTTTGGATACATATCCTTTTTTGACGAGCTGATCCAGAATGCTGTAAAGATTACCGTAAGACAGATCCCTGCCTAAATACTGATTAATATACTGCCTTATCTTTACACCGTAAGCATTTTCCTTTAACTTCCAGATCGATATCAAAAGTATTTCTTCAATTTTGGTAAGTTCTTTCATTTTTATACCTTTCCGTGATTTTACTGAAATTCAGTACTATTAATAATACTGATTTTCAGTAAAAATGTTTCAAAAAAATACGAAAAATTGATAAAAAACCGATTTTAATATGGAATTATTGAAGATGCAGGTTTGTCTGCTATTGGAATAGTTCATCAGATAATAAAATTCTACATTCGTGAACCAGATTTTTGTGAAATTGCAAAATATCTAAAAATTTATTCATTCCTTAGAGAATCCACCGGATTAGCCAGGGCTGCTTTAATTGTCTGAAAACTTATGGTCAATAAGGCAATGCAGAAAGCCGCGAGACCTGAAAGAATAAAAATCCATATGCTTAACTCAATTCTGTAAGCAAAGTTCTGCAGCCATTTATTCATAAAATAGTAAGCCGCAGGCAATGCAATTATATTTGCAATAAAAATCTTTACGGCAAATTCCCTTGAAAGGAGCACAAAGATCCGGGTAACAGTAGCCCCCATTACTTTGCGGACACCGATCTCTTTTGTTTTTTGACCAATCGTAAAATAAGCCAGGCCAATTAGTCCTAAACAGGCAATGAATATGGAAACGAAAGTAAATATTGAGAAGATCTGACCTTCTCTCTGTTCCGATTTGTATAAGCGGTTTATGTCTTCTTTTAGAAAAGAGTAATTAAATGGAAAGGCAGGCATAAATTCCTTCCACACTTTTTCCATATAAGAGATTGCTGCAGGAATATTATTCTCTTCAACCTTTACAGAGACAAAACTGCCAAAAGGAATATACAACAGCACAACCGGAGTTATCGACTCATGCAGGGACCTGGAATGGAAATCCCGGATGACACCTGCTGTTGTCCACTCATTCCCCAAAAATGAAAATCTTCTCCCTGCCGCTTTCTCCCACCCGAAAGCCTTGAGTGCGGATTGATTGATATATGCATATAGTCCCTTTCGGGGATTAAAACGTTCCCGGATCACCTCTCCCTCTACAAGTTTCATATTGTAGAAGTCGATAAACTTCTCATCTATCTGCCCATACAAGCAGCTTACCTGAAGATTATCCGGTTTACTGTTCCAATCCGGAAAATTATTTGTAGTGATCTGAGAAGGCAGGTGCTGGGATACGGTTGTTTCCTTTATAGAGGAATATTTTTTAAGTTCGGAGATAAATTCTGCCGGATTATTTCTGACATTCTGATCATTTATCCTTAAAACTACAACATGATTCCTGTTATAACCCAGATCTTTATTCCGGATAAAATTTAGCTGGTGCTGAACAGCAAAGGTGCATGCAATTAAACTGATCGACATTACAAACTGCCCGGTCACAAGAACATTTCGGAAAAGTCTGCCGCCTTTTTTCCTTGTGGAAAAAGATGATTTAAGATTATGAACAGGTTTGAAGGAAGAAAGGAAAAATGCCGGATACAGACCGGAGAGAAAACCGGTCAGGAGTATTAAAAGTAAAAACATCCGAACCGATTCAGCCGATAATCCGATCTTTAGCTGTATATCCATAATCCGGTTGAAATACGGCAGAAAAATCCGGACCAGCAAAATGGAAAAACATGCGGACAGGAAAACCATAACAAATGATTCCCCAAGAAACTGCCGTATGAGACTTGAGCGGTCGGCACCGATAATTTTTCGCATACCAATTTCCTTATTGCGGTATGCTGATCTTGCAGTAGAAAGATTGATCTGGTTAAAGCAGGCTATAAGCAGAATGAGAGCTGCAACGGTACCAAAAAGAATTATGTTCTTAATATTATTGTTAGTCCCCAGCTCTTCACCTAAATGGTTGTGAATGTGAATATCCGTAAGAGGCTGTAAAAAATATCTTACTCCCTGATTCTTTGGAGAAACGGGTGAATCGCCGGAATAGGTCATGATCATTTCAGGGAATTTCTTTTCAAGTAATGCAGGAACAGCTCCATCAGCAAGCAGGATATAAGTGTAATAATCTATATGCCACCACACATTCATATCTTTAAGCCAGGATTTGAATCTTTTGTGAACAACAGAAAATGGGAAAACGAAATCCATCTGTAAGTGGGAATTGCCGGGAAAATTCTTCATTACGCCGCCAATAATGAAATCATCCTGGTTCTCAACGTTGATTATTTTTCCCAACGGGGAATCATCTCCGAAAAATTTTTTGGCTGCTCTCTCACTTATGAATAGGGTATTTGTGTGTGTTTTCAGGTTTTCATAATCCCCGTTGACCAGAGGAAAAGAAAATATATCAAAAAATTCCGGATCAACAAAATGAGCTTCATTCTCGATAAATTTTTTATCTCCATACTGCAGCAGAAGGTTTCTTGCTTTATATATCCTTGCGGAAGATTGAACTTCCGGAAAATCATGCTTTAAAGTGGATGCGAGGGGAGCCGGCGTAATTGCAAATAAACCTTTACTGCCGGGAATGGCGTTATTTTCCTGTACAACCCGGAATATGCGGTCAGATTTCTTATGAAAACCATCATAGCTCAGCTCAAATCGGATATAGGTTACAAGGATAAGACAACATGCAAAACCTAAAGAAAGACCTGAGAAGATGATTAACGAGTAAATTTTTTGCTTTCGAACATTCCTTAAAGCAATTTTCAGGTAATTTTTAAACATGGTAAACCTCCAGTAAACAGTATCACGAATTATCAGAGGAACCGAGCGCAGCATGTTCCTCCTGTACCATTTCCGGGCATACTTCTCTCCTTTTAGCTCAGCCAGTTCATAAAATTCCTCTTCTATATCTCCGGATAGAGAGAAGCCATCGTTTCGCCGGTTAAAGATTTTAAGGATCATCGACGCAAAAAAAGGCAGTTTTGGTTCGTTTGACTTCATTAGAATCCTTTAATTATCAAATGCATATTTTGATATGCCGTCCCAGAGAGTATCTTTGTGTTCCTGAGCGGATTTGAGAGCCTGAGATCCCTCTGGCTGAAGCGAATAATATATCCTGCTTCTTCCTCTTCTTTTAGGAGATGAATCCCCGACAGTTTTGGATACATATCCTTTTTTGACGAGCTGATCCAGAATGCTGTAAAGATTACCGTAAGACAGATCCCTGCCTAAATACTGATTAATATACTGCCTTATCTTTACACCGTAAGCATTTTCCTTTAACTTCCAGATCGATATCAAAAGTATTTCTTCAATTTTGGTAAGTTCTTTCATTTTTATACCTTTCCGTGATTTTACTGAAATTCAGTACTATTAATAATACTGATTTTCAGTAAAAATGTTTCAAAAAAATACGAAAAATTGATAAAAAACCGATTTTTGAATGGAATTATTGAAGATGCAGGTTTGTAAACCGCAGGAATTTTCAATAGAGCGGAAAATTCCGAGTTCTTGATAAACTTTTAAAGAAAACTATTCATTTCTCAAGCTGTCCACCGGATCGGCAGTGGCAGCTTTAATTGCCTGATAGCCGGTTGAAAACACAGTTATAACTATTGCACTAAAAGCTGCGAACAGAAATACTGAAATATTTATATCATATCTGTACGCATAACCCTGTAACCATTTATCCATTAAAAAATACCCGAGGGGCCATGCAAGAATATTTGCGATGATTAGAGGTTTAGTAAATTCTTTAGTAAGTAACTTGATAATACTCCCTGGTGATGCCCCAAGAATTTTTCGGATACCGATTTCCTTGATACGGTTTTGTGCTGTAAATGCAGACATTCCAAGTAATCCAAGCCCGGCAATAATGACCGCAAGGAAACTTCCAAACCTCACTAATAACTCTGATCTCTTTTCAAACTGATACATTTTATTAATATCATCTGTCAAAAAACTGTAATTGAATACAAAATCAGGTGCTATCTCCTTAATTTTATTTTCCATAAAAGTCATTGTCTCAGAGATATTATCCGATCTAATTTTTATATATGTTTTAAACCACCACCATGGAAATTTTGTGATAACAAGCGGTTGAATCTCAGAATGCAGCGACCTGAAATTGAAATCTTTTACAACGCCGATAATTTTACCATTGATCTCTCTGTCCAAAGGCATCTTAATGCGAAACCTTTTACCGACCGGGGAATCTATCTTCCATTTTTTTACTGCAGTTTCATTAAGAACGACACTCTCCGAAATATCATTGGGGAAGTCATCTGAAAAAAATCTTCCCTCTTTCAATTTAATGCTGAAGGTCTTTAAGAAATCGTTATCAGCGGAACGGACATCCGTTGACACCTCTTCATTATCCTCTTTTCCTTCCCAGTTCAAAACTTTTGTCCCGAATCCGTGAGAATAGGAGAAATTAGTCCTGCATAAAGATATAATATCCGGATTTTTAATTAGCTCTTCATTAATAATTGGATATTTATTATAAAACTGTCCGTTAATAGTCAGGCTCAGCAGGTAATCCTTATTTAATCCAATATCCTTGTTTTTTAAAAGGTTGAGCTGCATGTAAATAACGGAAACGCAAATAATGAACATTACCGATATAGTAAACTGGAAAATTACCATGATTTTCCTGAAAAGGTGTGTGCCTGAGCCTGCTTTCATAAATCCTTTTAATACATTGACCGGTTGAAAAGCCGACAAAAGAAAAGCCGGGTACAAGCCGGATATTATGCCTGAGAAAACCATGATGCCGGTCAAACCTATAATAAATTGTGTATCGAAAGAAAAATTAATATCATTACCCAGAGCATTTTGTATTGATGGCAGAAATAAAAATATGATTATCAGGGCTGCTGCCAGTGATAAAATGGTTAATATAACAGTTTCAACGATAAACTGACCTATTAGCTGTGTTCTTGTTGAGCCGGCGACCTTCCGTAAACCAACTTCTTTAGCACGGGTCATTGAGCGTGCAGTGGACAGATTAATAAAATTAATACATGCTAAGATGAGAATTGAGATTGCGATAGCTGAAAATATATATATATAAGTGATTGGACCTCCCCCCAGATAATTATACAAATGAATCCTGGTAACCGGTTCAAGCTTCAAGTTCTGATTATTTCCAGGTATGTTCTCTCTTAATATACCGGATATTTTCGGCTGGAATTGCTCCACATCAACATTATCGTCCAATAGAACATAAGTCTTATATGCTCCAACATCCCACGTATCGATCCGCATTCCTGACACGGTTACAAATGAGAAAGGGACAATATAATCAAATTTTATATGGGAGTTTGATGGGATATTTTTAAATATGCCGGTAACGGTATAACTAAGCCATCTTCCCCACCAGTCAAAAGTTACTGATTTATACATAGGATCTTCACTGCCAAAAAGTTTCCGGGCGGCTTCCTCTGTTAAAATAATAAAATTATTACCTGACGCAGCCGTTTCCGGATCCCCCATAATTAAAGGGAAATCGAATATTTCAAGAAGAGAAGCCTCTGCAGCGCAGGGTAACATTTGAAATGTCTTATTTTTGTATTTTGTAGGTCTTGGGTCCGATATAAATAATCTTGCGGAATTTACTATCTCGGGATAACGGTTTTTTAAGACTTCAGCTAAAGGACCCGGACCCTGGGGTGAATATCCGTCAAGGTCGGGATAAACTTTTATTGCTCTGAATATCCTGTCCGACTTTTTATGAAATCTGTCATAACTTGTTTCATGATTTATCCACAGCATTATGACTAATGTGCACGTGATCCCAGTTGAAAGCCCTATTATATTAACAAAAGAATATCCCTTGTTTTTCTTAGAATTCCTTAAAGCGATTTTCAGATAGTTTCTAAACATAAAAAATCTCCAGTAAATTAAAGATAAAAATAAATCAGGTATTGCTTTGAATAAATGGATTAGATACCAGAATTTAGCATATAAAACACTTTTATGTTCTGCTAATTCCCTGTACTCTATTTCAAGGTCATCAATAAGAGAATCCCTGTCCTCATAAGGGCTGATCCTGTAAAGAAGCCATGAAGTAAAGCGGGGCGGTTTTGGGTCTCTATTTTTCATATTAAATTCTACTCATACCTTATTGAGTCAACAGGATTTGCTTTCACTGCTTTAAACACCTGAAAACTGATGGTAAATAATGTTATAAACACTGCAAGTGCCATTGAAAGTAAAAATGTCCATATACTAATACTTGTCCTGTAGGCATAGTTTTGAAGCCAGTTGTTCATTAGATAGTATGATAAAGGCCAGGCAACCAGATTGGATATTATTACCAGGGTAAGGAATTCTTTTGACAACAAGTTAACAATACCTGATACAGATGCTCCGAACACTTTCCGAATACCGATTTCTTTTGTGCGCTGTTCGACAGTATATGAAGCAAGACCAAAAATCCCCAGGCAGGCAATAAAAATAGCGAGGAACGCAAAATTTGTTAATATACTGGCAGACCTTTCTTCGTTCCTGTATAAAGTTTCATAATCCGAATCTAAAAAACTGAATTCAAACGGATAGGATGGAATAATATTCTCCCACGTGGTTTTAACAAAATTTAATGCAGAGGAAATGTTTCCCGGAGAAATTCTGACCAGTAAAAACCTGGTCATATCAGGCAGTAACGTCATTACAGCCGGACCTATATCCTGCCTCAGGGGCTTATAGTGAAAATCTTTCACGACTCCGACTATTATCCCTTTCCGTCCATTGAAGATTAACTGCTTCCCAATTGCATCAGGATAATCAAATCCCATTAATCTTGTCATTTCGCCGTTGATAATAAAATTCTTACCAATATCATTCGGGAACTGTCTTGAAAAGTCTCTTCCTGCAAGCAAATCGATTTTCATCGTTTTTACATAATCATAATCGATCCTGAAATTTCCGATTTGCGTATTAATCCCTGGATCTTTGCCGTCCCAATCCGCAGACATCGTTCTGCCTGTCACAAATATTGGATGTTGAAAGGAGCCTGTTATGTTCATTATCCTTGAGTCATTTTGCAGATTGTTTTTCAGTGCATCGATGTACTTTATACTTTCTGAGTTTAAGCGGATACAAATAACATGTTCTTTATCGTAACCCAGATTTATACTTTTCACATATTCAATCTGTTTATAAATAATTAAAGTTCCGATTATTAACGATATAGATACAACAAACTGAAACACTACAAGAACTTTTCTCATCACTGTTCTTTTTTCGCCAGATTTATAATCTCCTTTAATTATCATAACGGGCTGCAGAGATGACAATAACAACGCCGGATAGAATCCCCCTGCAAATCCGGTAAAAATTGTGATTGTTATTAAAACAGGAATAACATAGCTGTTTCCCAGAATTGAGACGGGGAAAGTTCTCCCAATCATATTACCGAAAACCTGAAGCAGCGAAATAACCAGAATAACGGCAATTATAAGTGCTGTGAACGATAAAAGAAATGATTCGCCTAAAAACTGCCGGATCAGGTTTTTTCTTTGTGCGCCAACCACCTTGCGCAGACCGATTTCTCTTGCACGTTTGGATGAACGTGCAGTGGAGAGATTCGTGAAATTGACACATGCGGTCAGGAGAACAATAAAAGCAGCCGCTGAAAAAATCGACATGTACATTACTCTTGTTGAACCGCCGTAGCTTGGCGCAAAACGGATATCTTTCAACGGGACAATTGACAAATTAATTACTTGTTTTTCAATATCGTCCTTATATTTTTCCACAAGTTCCGGCGAAAGCGTATTAATTAACTTATTTTTTATAACCATTGATATCTTGCTGTTAAATAATTCCACTGAAGCTTTTTCCTGAAGCTGAACAAATGTGCTTGTGGTATTATGTCCCCAGCTTGGTTTATACCCTTCCTTTGCGTCCAAAACTTCTCTGAATTCATACGGCAAAAGTACATCAAATTGTAAACTGGAATTATAAGGCACATTTTCCATAACTCCCGTAACAACCAATTCATGTTCATTATTGAAAACCAGCGTTTTACCGAGAGGATTTTCATCGGAAAAATACTTTTTGGCGGCATTTTCCGTGATGACGATTGAGTGGGGAGCGTCAAACGCACTGTTTTTTTCACCGAACAGAAAACTAAAACTGAACATTTGCAGAAATGCCGGATCAACAAAAAAGACGCTGTTTTCATAAAAAATTTTATCCTGATAATTGAGTAAAATTCGACTATACTGCCTGTATCTCGATGACGCAGCAACGTCCGGGTACTCTTCTTTTAGTACAGGAGCAAGCAGCACAGGAGTATCATTCTGAAACTGGTCAGAACCCTCGGTTGTCCTGTAGCCGACCACCTGATATAGATTATCACAGTCCTCATGAAACCTGTCGTACTGCAATTCATCAATAACCCATAATGATATAAATATACAGCAAGTTAAACCTATAGCTAATCCCGCAATATTTATAAATGAATACGCCTTATGTTTCGTAATATTTCTTAATGCAATTTTTAAATAATTATTAAACATAGAAAAATTCCAAATAATTGTTGACATTAATAATTCAGGCATTGCTCTTAGTAAATGAGAAATGTACCACAGTTTTGCATAAGAAAGGTTTTTTTGAGATGCTAACTCTTCGAATTCGATCTCAAGATCGTCTATTAATGAATCCCTGTCTTCAACCAGACTTAACCTTTGAAGAAGCCATACTGCAAAACGGGGCGGTTTTTGGTCTTTGTTTTTCATAATAGTCCGGTATTTTTCATTATACTTTCAGTACTCTCATCCCATATTGTTTTCTGGAATTCATATGCTTCCTTTAAAGCCTCTTCCCCATTTCTGTTCAGCATATAATATATCTTTCTACGTCCTCCCTTTTCCGGCATTATTTCACCTTCTTTTCTATCCAGTAAACCTTTTCGTACCAACTGGTCCAGCATCCTGTAAAGAGTACCGTAATTCCAGTTCTTACCGCTCATATCATTGATCTTGCGTTTAATATAAACACCGTAAGCATTCTCTTTCAGATGCAGGATCGCTAAAAGTAAAATCTCTTCAAGCTTTGTTAGATCAGCCATAATTATTCCTCTTTATTATATTTATGCATCATGCATATATCATAGTATATGTAATTTGCATAAAAATGTTTCAAAAAAATTGATATTAATACAATAAAATTGAAAATATCAGGGGGAGTTTACTCATGTTTCAGTGAATCCACAGGATTCGATCTTGCGGATCTTACAGCCTGATAACTTACTGTAAGTATTGATATAAGGATAGAGACAAATCCGGCAGCAAAAAATATCCACAATTTCAGATCTGTCCTGTATGCAAAATTTCCAAGCCATTTGTACATAAAATAATATGCCAGTGGCCAGGCAACTATATTAGCTGTAAGGACACATTTGTTGAATTCCTTTGTAAATAAAAGGAGAATAGAAGAAATATTTGCTCCCAGCACTTTCCTGATGCCTATCTCTTTAGTACGCTGAACCGTCATAAAGGATGCTAAACCGAAAAGCCCAAGGCAGGAAATGATCACAGCCAGCACAGTGAAATATTTTAACAGGTCTCCTATCTGTTTTTCACCGGTATACAGGCTCTGAAAACTTTCATCAATGAAACCGTAATCAAAGGAATAATCAAACCCGAATTCCTTCCATTTATTTTCCATAAAACCTATTGTTTCAGTAGTATTTTCTCCGCTGATCCTGGCAAAGATATATCTGTCGTATTCCGGAGCAAGCACGATTACCTGGGGTCCTATTTCAGAATGCAGAGATAAAAAATTAAAATCCCTTACTACCCCTATTATTCTGTAATCAGTCTGTGTATCACCTGTTCTGCCGTATGTAATTTTCTTCCCGACCGGGTTATTGAAACCCATCAAATTCATTGCTTTTTCGTTGATAACCAATGCTGCAGAGTCAGATGCAAAATTTCGCGAGAATTCTCTGCCTTCGAGAATATCTATTCCAAATGTCTTAAAATAATCATAATCGACAATATTAGTGGTGAACAGTACATCGGTTTTTTCGGTTTTGCCTTCCCAGTTCCAAAGGCTGTTGGAAAATGAAATCCCGTATGTTGGAAATGAATTTGCTGCGGTAATTTCAATTATACCCGGATATCTTTTTAATTCGTTTTTATATTCTTCGTGCTTTGATATATTAGAATTGCTTAGTCTGATATACATCAGGTTTTCTTTATTAAAGCCTGTATCTTTATTCTGCATATAATTTATCTGTGCGAAGACAACAAGTGTCCCTATCAAAAGCACAACCGATACAACAAACTGGAATACAACAAGCACTTTTCTGAAGATCATGTTACCGACCCCGGACTGCTTTAAACCCCTTACAACCGATGCCGGCTTAAAAGCAGAGATGAGAAGAGCAGGGTAGCCCCCTGCGGCAAGCCCGGCAAAACCGGTAATTAGTAACATCTGAAGGATCAATCCCTTTGAAAAAAATATCTCTTTTGAAAAGTTTTTTCCTGAGAGGTGATTGAATACAGGAAGTACCAGCAGGCAGATTAGAACAGCAAAAAGTAATGCAATAACCGATAAAACGACAGACTCACCGAGAAACTGCCTAATGATCTGGTTCCTTTTTGCACCGGCAACTTTTCTTAAACCGATCTCCTTAGCCCTCAAAGTCGAACGTGCAGTAGTCAGGTTGATAAAGTTAATACACGCCAATATAAGTATAAATAAAGCCGCTGCTGAAAATATGATAATATACTGCACACTACCCCCGCCTGAATTATTAAACCCGATCCCTGAGGATAAATGTATCTTCGTGAGTGGCTGCAGGGATAATTTCTCCCATTCTTCCAGGGTAGGTTTGTCATCGAGGAAATTATATATCTTTTTCTCAAAATCTTCCCCAATAACGTTCTTTTTTAATAAAAGGTAAGTTACGAAGTGACTGTTAGTCCAGATGTTCACAGTTCTGCCGGCTTCCAGGGCGTATTCCATTGTCAAAAGGTAATTAAACCTCAAATGTGTATTATCCGGGGGATTTTCAATTATCCCGGTAACAGTAACGTCAGTTGTCTTATTAACATTGACCACTTTTCCGAGAGGATCTTCATTTCCGAATAAGGTACGGGCAAAATCCTGAGTGACAACAACCGAATGAGGGTTTTTAAACACTGTCTCGGGATTCCCTTCAAGAAGTTTTATTGAAAAGATCTTAAAAAATCCCGGATCTACGAACATGCCCCTGGACTGATAGGCTTCATTATTTATTATAAAACGTCTGGTTGTATAACTTATCCTTGTGAAATCTTCAATCTCCGGAAAATCCTTTTTTAAACCGGGAGCAACAGGTCCCTGTGTAATCGCCCATGTCACAATTTCATTATACTTGATATGCTGGAGAAGTCTGAATGTCCTGTCCTTGTTAACATGAAACCCGTCAAAACTCAGCTCATGCTGAACCCAGATCAAAATCAGAACAAAGCAGGCAATCCCAACTGCCAGCCCGGTAATATTAATAAAGGAAAATCCTTTGTTCCTCTTTATATTTCTAATTGCGATCTTAAGATAGTTTTTAAACATGATAAAACTCCAGTAAATTGATTTATAAAGGAATATTGGTAATACTCTGATCACATGCAGGCTGTACCATAACCGGGCGAAAATTATGCCTTTGCTTTCCCTGATCTCGTTGAAGACCTCTTCAATATCTCCTAAATATGAATCATGTCTGTTATTCTCAGCAAAGATCCTTAACAGGAATTTTAATAATCGGGGGGGCTTCATATATCACCTTCCTATTTCGAGATTTCCAAATAATTCTGCCATGACAGATCGTTTATAGTCTTCATATCTTCCAGCACTTTCAGACCTGTTTTAGTAACCTTGTAATGTTTTTTCCTGATCCCGCCTCGTTTGGGGGTAGAATCTCCCTTATAAGTAGATAAAAATCCCTTTTCGACTAACCGGTCCAGCGGAAAGTAAACACTGCTGACAGACATATTCTGACCGGTTATTTTTTTAATATGCTTATAAACCGATATACCGTATGCCTCCTCACCAAGTTCAAGAACCGCCAAAAGCGCCAGTTCTTCAAGTTTTGTCAATAATCCCATACATACTCCAAATTTATTTTACTCCATTATTTCTGTTTTTCTGAAATAATATACGGTGGAAATTCAATATTGTTTCTGATTTTCTGAAATAATCGGAAAATATTTTAATGGATCTGCTGTTTATGTAACTTCACTCGCCGGAGGAGGTGTTCTTACACTTCCGTAATATTGCACCTGTTGAGGTGTCACGAAGTGATCATTTCATGAAATAACACCTCAACCGGCTGTGAAATAATCAGGCGAAAAATTGTTTTGTATGCAGGGGCGAAGCATTTTATTGAAAAAAATTATCAGCGATAATCCCGTTAAAATGCTTCGCCCCTGCTTAATTGCAGATATTGGGCAGAAATTTAATTGTTGGTCGACACTTCAACCGTCCTGATCCAATTATCTCCGCGACGCTCGTATAAGGTTATCCAAGCATAAACCACATCAAAATCCCTTGTGGAGCCGTCATCCATGCGGCTGCTGCCCGCTACTCTGACTTTTACAATAGACCATGCTGATGACGTATCTTTTGAGAATCTGATGACCGGTTCACTTATATCCTGATATGCCGAAAAAGTAGTATTGCTAAGATAATCTTTGAACATTGCCCTGTGTTCATCTTTAGTACGTTTACTAATATCGCCAAAAGCAACAAAAGTAAAATTTTCGGTAAATTGGTCAACTATATAATCCACATCCTTATTCAGGTGAGCATCGATCATCGCTTTATGAAGAGTTAGTATTTCCGATCTGAGTTCTTCAAAATCGGGACTGGACTGGCAACTGAGCAAAGCCATAGTAATTAAAGCCACAATTATAACAGAAGATTTCATGTTTACCTCCATATCTATTTAACATAGGAAAATAGTGTTTTTGATGAAAAAATGGAAATGATTTTTCGTATAAATTCAGCAGCTTTATTGTAAGTGTATAATTGAAACGTTTCGCTTTTTTAATTTTCTACGCCTTCGGAAACAATTATAAACCATACCCGTATCATTCAGATAAAATGAGAGAATTTTTCAATAACACCAACGATCGAGGTTGTCATTCCCTTGAAAGTGTGAATGTCTCAATTCAATATTGAAGAAATATTAAATCCCGGGTTGTTATTGCGATGGAGTTCTGTGGCGTTGGGATAACAGAAGAAATCTCGTATATGACATAATAACAATACTTTAGCTGTGAGATTGCTTCGTCGCTCCGCTACCTCGCAATGACAGTTCTGGTTCAGGCTATTATAAAGAACGAGTTTAGCCGGGCACATTTACTCGGGGGGAATGACACAAAATATTTTCCGGTAAGTGCTAACATTGAATATTTCTGAAGAGTCAAAATGATTTAATTAACCTTAAAACTTTTAAAAAGGAAATGAATTTGTTATGAGTAATAAATTACGAACAAGCATATTAATTTCAATCCTGATAATTCTAATAGGCGGTATTTTTTCATCTTCTTATTCTCAATCATATTTACCGGGCAAGACCTATTACGGAGATAAAAAATACATAGAATATCTTCCCGGTACACTTCCGGTCATATTATCCGCACCGCACGGGGGCACATTAAAACCTTCAGATATCCCGGACAGGACCTACGGCAGCTTTTACCAGGACATGCACTGCGATGACCTTGTAAAAAAGATCCGGGATTCACTGTACAGGGCTACGGGAAAATATCCTCATGTAGTTATATGTAACCTTCACAGGAGAAAACTCGACGCCAACCGGGATATCAATGAAGCCGCACAGGGAAACACGGCAGCAGAACAGGCGTGGAAAGAATGGAATGAATTCCTTGAACATGCGAAAAAGGAAGTTGAAACAGAATATGGAACCGGGTTTTATTTTGACATTCACGGATTCAGGGGCATGAAGAAATGGCTCCAGCTCGGGTATCTTATAAGGGGCAGGGATTTTGACAATGTTTCCGATGAGGATATGAACAAAGGTTTTTTCGGGGTCCGCAGCAGTATCAGGTACCTTGCGGAAAACAGTGAAATATCATTTGCTGAACTTGTACGCGGAGATTCAAGCCTCGGGGCATTATTTGAAGAAGAAGGATATCCTGCCGTTCCGAGTAATAAAAATAAGGGACCGGGAAATTACGGCACATATTTTAACGGCGGATACAACACTTACCGTCACGGTTCTTTAAGAAACGGAAAAATAAACGCAATACAGATCGAAACTTATTATGAAGGTATCCGAGACACGGAGGAAAACAGGAAAAAATTTGCGGAAAAATTTACACAGGTACTGAAAAAGTTTTTAACAGTCCATATGAATTTTTTTATAAAAACACCATAATTAAAACAGCCTCAACCAGGTCACAGCTTTTTGTAGAATTTAAGTTATAAGCAGATAAATCAATATTTTACTTCCTTCATAAATATACTCTATCATAACTGTCCGGTTAAAAAATAAAAAAATAATTTTTGTACACTATGACACTGGATTCCAGCCTTCGCTGGAATGACAGATCCTATCTTATTGTTATTATTCATGTTGTGTCATTCCAGCGAAGGCTGGAATCCAGTGTCAT
>JBHPGK010000004.1:0-55322 GCA_042570605.1 Candidatus Zhuqueibacterota bacterium | reverse complement strand
CAGTGTCATGATATACAAAAATTATTTTTTTATTTTTTTACCGGACAGTTATGATAATTTATATCGTATTATTTTAAATATTGAATGAACTTGGAAAAACATGATCAAATTATAAAACGTTATAAACATCTGGATTCCCGTTTTCACGGGAATGACGCTTTTTATGATTTAACCAGGTAGCATAATCAGGATGGTATTGATAAAACAGGTTTTCAATGAAAACTCTGTAAAATGTTGATATCGAGTCTGAATAGTCTTTTTGAATTTTAATTTGTGATTTTTCATTTTCATTTTTAATTTTTGATTTATATAAGGAGCATTTGAAAAAAAGATATTTCAAATATTTAAATTCAAAAATCAAAACTACAGTGCAAAATGTAAAAATAAAGACAATGTGTTTTAGCAGGTTTTTTGATTTTTAATATGTAATTTTTCTTTTTGATTTTTTCTGCCAGAGGCAGATCCGCCTCCGGCGGATATTTTTTATTTATCAGGGAGAATTAAGATGATTTTATTTAAAAGAGTTATGATCTATTCCGGTTTTTTACTTTTACTTGTTTCAGGGTGTGCGACATCCGTCAGTAAAAAGGACTACCCTATTCATCCGGTTCCATTTACTGATGTACGCATAACGGATAATTTCTGGGCGCCCCGCATGGAGATCAACAGAACGGTCACGATCCCGCATGCATTTTTGAAATGCGAAGAAACCGGCAGGATCGATAATTTTGCGATAGCCGGAGGACTTAAAGAAGGTGAACATAAAGGAATATACCCGTTCGATGACACAGATATTTACAAAACACTCGAGGGTGCTTCTTATGTATTAATGCTGAAAAAAGATCCTGTACTTGAAAATTATCTGGATAGTCTGATTACTTTGATAGGCGCTGCACAGGAAGATGACGGTTATCTTTATACAACGCGGACAAATAATGCAGAGCGTCTAAAAAACTGGATGGGTGAAACACGCTGGAGCAGGATCAGAGGCAGCCATGAATTATACAATGCGGGGCATTTGTTTGAAGCTGCCGCTGCTCATTACCAGGCGACGGGTAAAAGGAATCTGCTGGATATAGCTTTAAATTTTGCTGATCTTGTCGCAGAAGAGTTCAGACCGGGAAAGCTGCAGGCGCCGCCGGGACATCAGGTGATAGAAATGGGTCTGGTTAAACTTTACCGGATCACAGGTGATGAAAAGTACCTGAACCTTGCAAAATACCTGTTGGACGTCCGGGGGAAAACTCTCGACGGCAGAGAACTGGGCGGCGAATATAACCAGGACCATAAACCTGTTATCGAGCAGGACGAAGCCGTAGGGCATGCAGTAAGAGCATCTTACATGTTTGCAGGCATGGCTGACGTTGCTGCTTTGACAGGTGACAGTGATTACATCCGCGCAATTAGGGGGCTCTGGGAAAATGTTGTTAAAAGAAAACTCTATATTACAGGCGGGATAGGCGCTACCGGTTCGGGAGAAGCATTCGCCAAAAACTACGAGCTGCCGAACATGAGCGCTTACAATGAAACATGCGCTTCGATCGGAAACGTTTACTGGAATCACAGGCTTTTTCTACTCCACGGGGAATCAAAATATATCGATGTATTGGAGAGGACATTGTACAACGCCCTTCTGTCCGGTATATCTTTAGACGGCAAACATTTCTTTTATCCGAATCCATTGGAATCGGTCGGACAACATGAACGCAGCGAATGGTTCGGATGTGCATGCTGCCCGGGTAATGTAACAAGATTCATCGCTTCAGTTCCGGGGTATGTATACGGATATACCGATAAAGAAATTTATGTAAATTTGTATATCAGTAATGAAGCAGATATAAAATCTGATGCTCGTAAATTAAAGATAAGACAACAGACCGGTTTCCCATGGAACGGGAATGTCAGAATACTAATCGATCCGGAAAAGGAAAATGACAAATTTTCTCTCTTACTAAGAATCCCGGGCTGGGCACAGAACAGTCCTGTTGCGGGTGATCTGTACAGCTTTTTAGATAATCACGACAGCGAGATAGAATTGAAAGTAAACGGGGAAAAGATAACTGTTGAGATGCGGAACGGGTATGCGGTAATAGAGAAGAAGTGGAAATCAGGCGATGAAATTGAACTGATGATCCCGATGCAGATCAAAAGGATCACGGCAAATGAAAAAGTTGAGGCGGATAGAGGTAAAACCGCCCTGCAGCGTGGTCCGTTTGTTTTTTGTGCGGAATGGCCCGACAATAAAGACGGGCATGTCAGAAATATAATGCTGCCGGATGAAAATGAACTGGAAACAGAATTTCGTGAAAATTTGTTCAACGGTGTGCAGGTTATTACAGGAAGAGCTACAGGAGTAATAATGGGTGATGAAGAAGGCAGTATTTTTACTGAAGAGCAGGAATTCACTGCCATTCCATATTATGCCTGGGCACATAGAGGTAAGGGTGAAATGGCGGTATGGCTGGGCAGGGATGAATCTGCTGTTTCTCCTTTAGGAAAACCTACGCTTGCATCAGTAAGTAAAGTAACCGCATCTTATGGGAAAAACCCTGAAGCTGTGAACGACCTGCTGGAACCGAAAAGCTCGAACGATCACGAGGTGCCCTTTTTTCACTGGTGGCCCCATAAAGGGACAAAAGAATGGGTTCGGTACGATTTCGAAAAACCGGAGGAAGTATCAACTGTCGAGGTATACTGGTTCGATGATACAGGCAGAGGAGAATGCCGCCCCCCCGAATCATGGAAAATACTATATATGGTCAATAATGAATGGAAACCGGTTTACACCACCGGCAGTTACTCAGTGGCAAAAGACAGGTATAACAAAGTTGTTTTTGAAACGGTGAAGACAAGCTCTATCAGGCTTGAGATCCAGTCAAAGCCGGATTTTGCAGGCGGGATCCATGAGTGGAGAATAAAATAAAAATAATTTGATTTATTAAAAACCAGATCACTTTAAGGAGTGAATTTAAATGGAAACAATTAAATTATCTCCTCATATTTTTGTACTTCTTGCTTTTTTAGCAGGTTGTTTTCTTGTTTTTATGTTTTGCGGAGTTCAAAGAGAGTCAACCGGTATAATACAAAATGCATCCTTTGAAGAGATCAGGGATGGTGAACCTCTTCAATGGGAAAAACACAGGTGGAGAGGGTCAGCATCTTTTGATATTGCGGATATTGGAAGAACGGGCGGAAAAAGTGCCTTGATCTCTTCAGAAAAAGGAGCGGATGCATCATACGGGATAATTTTAAACGTAAGGCCCTTTTCAGAATACAGGATATCCGGTTGGATAAAAACAGAAAACCTTAAACCGGCTACCGGTAAAGGTGCGCTTTTAAATCTGCACGGGGTACAGGGTGCCGAAACAAACGCCATTACCGGAACAAATGGCTGGACAAAAGTCGAGATGGTCTTCAATACAGGATTTAACGACGCAGTCCGTCTTAACTGCCTTTACGGCGGATGGGGACTGGCAACGGGAAAAGCCTGGTTCGATGATCTCTCAATCGAGCTGATCTCAACAAGAGAATTAAAGCCTGAGGTCACAATTAATATCAATAATCAACTTGAACCCATATCCAAATACATTTACGGGCAGTTCATTGAACATCTCGGACGGTGCATTTACGGCGGAATATGGGCTGAAATGCTTGAAGACAGGAAATTTTTCCATGGAGTCGGCGATTCACTTTCACCGTGGCATATAATCGGAGATAAGAATAATGCAGTAATGTCTACAGAAGAAGCTTATGTCGGTGAACATACTCCTGTAATAAGTAATTCCGGCAGTACTGAGAATACCGGTATTTACCAGGAAGGTTTGGGCTTAATTAAAGGGAAAGAATATACCGGAAGAATTGTAATTTCAGGAGATCCCGGTGCTGCCCCGGTTGAAGTGAGCCTTGCCTGGGGAACCGGTATAAAAAACCGTCAGACCATCCTGATAAATGACCTTGAAAGCGAATATAAAAAGGTCAATTTCAGCTTTACTTCACAGGGCACAACAGATAATGGAAAACTGGAAATCACTTGCAAAGGCAGTGGAAAATTAAAAATTGGAACAGTATCGCTAATGCCCTCAGACAATATTGAAGGATTCAGACCTGATGTATTGAAACTTCTGAAAGAACTGAATTCCCCTGTTTACCGCTGGCCCGGGGGAAATTTTGTCAGCGGATATGACTGGAAGGACGGGATCGGTGATCCGGATAAACGCCCACCCAGAAAAAACCCTGCATGGCAGGGTGTAGAACACAATGATGTCGGGATACATGAGTTTATAAGACTGTGCCGCCTTATAAACACTGAGCCATACGTTACGGTTAATACAGGTCTTGGAACGATCGAGCTTGCGGCAGAGGAAGTGGAATACTGCAACGGTTCAGTTGAAACTCAAATGGGCAGACTCCGTGCTCGAAATGGTGATCCCGAACCATTCAAAGTTAAATGGTGGGCTGTCGGGAATGAAATGTACGGAGGCTGGCAGCTTGGTCATATGCCAATTGAAGAATATGTTAAAAAGAATAACGCGGTTGTAGAAGCAATGAGAAAAATTGATCCCGGCATAAAAGTAGTCGCGGTTGGAGCGGTCGGCAGATGGGATGAGGCGATATTGTCCGGCTGTGCAGATCATATGGATCTGATAAGCGAACATTTCTACTGCGGAGAAAGACCCGGTTTAATGGGTCATATATCTCAATGCGCTGAAAATATAAAACGTATATCAAATGCAGTCCGGGAATATCATAAGAATATACCGGAACTCTCTGATAAAAAAATTCCTATTTCCATGGATGAATGGAATTACTGGTACGGTCCTTATATTTACGGGGAACTCGGTACAAGGTATTTCCTGAAGGATGCACTCGGTATCGCTGCAGGTCTGCATGAATATTTCAGAAATACCGATATAATTTTTATGGCTAATTATGCTCAGACGGTTAATGTTATCGGGTGTATAAAAACATCCAAAACTGAAGCGGAATTTGCGACAACAGGCCTTGCGCTCAAACTCTACAGGCAGCATTTTGGAACTATTCCGGTAGAGATTGAAGGCGCTCCGGAACCCCTTGATGTGACGGCAGCATTAAAGGAAGATAAAAAGGTAATTACGATCGGGATAGTAAATCCAACTCTAAAAAAGCAGGAATTATCATTAAATTTCCCTGGTGTCACATTTGAAGACCGGTGTATATTATGGCAACTTAAGGGTAACGATCCTTTGGCTTATAATGAACCCGGGAAAGAGCCTAAGGTTGTCATATCCGAAAAAACCGTTAAGACTCCCGGGAACAAGGTCATAGTTGATCCATTAAGTATTTCGATATACGAAATTAAGATAAAGTAAAAATCTCGAAACAGCTGTATCTGAAGCAGACAACCGGTTCCTAACAACCAGCCATGATAAAGAGACAGTTTATTCTGCAGATTGCGAATAAAATTTCTTAAAAATATAAAATGCCGGAATACCCGCCAGGGCGGTCAAAATGGCAATTGAAGACTCGACAGGGCGTTCAAAGAAGGCGAGAAAAAGAATTATTACCCCGGTCAAAATGTAAACAGCAGGGACAAAAGGAAAACCGGGCATCAGGAATTTACTGCTTTTTGTGAATCTGAGTTTAAAAACGCCTGCAACGGCAAGTATCGGGAATATGCCGAGGGAAAAGCCCATATAGGTCAGGATCTGGTCAAAAGTGCCCATCAGCAGCATGATCAATGATATTGCAGACTGCAGGACAATGGCTTTCACAGGAACTTTATATTTTGGATGGACCTCCGAAACAAACTTGAAAAAATACCCGTCTTTTGCCATCGAATAATACACGCGCGGTCCAAGAATAATATATGCGCTCAATGAAGAAAAAAGAGCAAATGCAATAAACAGTGAAAAAATATTCTCGATCGATCGTCCGAACATGTTGCCTGCCGCAAGTCCTCCAATAGAGATCACACCTTTCATGCTTTCAGGATCTACCGCATATACATAAAAAACATTTATGAAAAAATAAAGAATCAAAACAATACCGGTCCCAAGTAATAATGAACGAGGAAGATTCCTTGTGGGATTTTTTACTTCCGATCCGATATATGTTGAAGCATTCCAGCCGGCGTAGGCAAACATTATCCACATAAGCGAAAGACCTATCGTCTTCCATCCTCCAAAATCGAATGTGAATGTGTTTCCTTGTGAAAAGTGACCAAGATCCCCTCGTCCGAAAAAGAATCCGAAAGCTATCAGACCGACAATTAATGCAACCTTCAATACAGTTAAATAATTCTGCACTAATGCACCGAATTCGATCCCCCTGATATGAACAAGTGTAAATGTAATGATAACCAATGCAGAGAAGCTCTTTTTGAATACTGCAGGATTGGAAATACCAATAGTATTTCCCCATTCAAGGATTTGCGGGAATGCTCTGAAAAAGTATTCACTGAATCCAATAGCAGATGCAGCAATAGGTGCAGAAAAACCTACAATAAAAGAAACCCAGCCGCTCATAAATCCAAAAACCGGGCTGTACAGTTTTGAAAGGAATATATATTCGCCTCCTGCATGGGGGATCGCTGCACCGAGTTCTCCATAGGACAATGCACCGCAGAGTGCAATAATTCCGCCTGTAATCCATAATGCGATCATAATTAAAGGATTACCCAGGTCACCCATTAAAAGTCCGGAAGTGGTAAATATCCCTGCCCCGATCATATTGGCAATAACAATGTTAGTTAACGGGAAAAGGCCGAGTTTTCTTTCAAGTGTTTCTTTCAAATCTACATCCCTCTAATTTATTATCTGGTAATATCATGATCTTATATCATTATTGTCCAGTTAAAAAATAATAAAATAATTTTTGTACATCATGACACTGGATTCCAGCCTTCGCTGGAATGACACAAAATGAATAATAACAATAAGATAGGAGCTGTCATTCCAGCGAAGGCTGGAATCCAGATCTTTTTTTTATTTAAAATTTGATTATGTTTTTTCAAATTCAATCTATATTTAAAATAATCCAGTATAAGTTATGTTAAAACAAGATATTACATATTGTTATCTTCCGGTTTTCCCGGACACTCATGATCTTACATATAAAAAGAAAATTTTACTCTTTTTTATAACTTATTGCAATCCCGCCTCCGCTTGAAAATACAGTTGTTTCCAGGAAAGACAGGCTTTTAACATATTCAAGGTAACCGTGTCCCGAACGTCCCCTTCGGAACCTTCCGGAGCTGTCATATACATTATGAGCAGTCATGCACGCCCCCTTTTCAAGTTTTGGAATAACGGCTTTAGCATAATTTGTATACCAGTTTTTATCAGCATCTATAAATACAAAATCGAAAGGACCTTCAAGTTCGGGGATAAGCTCATGAGCATCAGCAAGCCTTGCATCTATAAACTTGCTCAAACCTGCTTTCTCAAAGTTTTTCACTGCCTCTTCATATCTGTCCTTGTCAATCTCAACCGTTATAAGTTTTCCTCCTGTTTTACTCAATGCCCATGCGATCCATATGCCTGAATGCCCGGTGGAAGTGCCTACTTCAAGAGCTTTTTTGTAATTGTTTTCGATTATCAGGTCATATAATTTCTGCCCGTCAACCTCCGGAACATTCATATCCCTCCACCTGTATTTCGTGTCCTGGAGAAGATTTTTAACTTTTTTATCAATTTCAGTTTCCTGACCGACTTCCTGAGAGACAGCCTGCCCTGAAAAAATGAACAAACAGACAAGAAATAACAATAGTATCCCGGTTCTTTTAGTTCTCATACGATACTCCTTTTTTCGATATATCATCCACTTATTTCCGGATTAGTTTGATTCCACACATTTATGACTTGCTTAAATACATAAAAGTTTAAAAGCGAATGATTTGAAAAAAAATTAATTTTTCCTCTTTTACTACTCTCCATTTTCTTGTTAGACAATTGAAAAAAGGAATACTTCCTGTCATTAAAAAGACAAGTACAGACACATATAAACACAAAGAACAGTGAGAATAAGATCAGCTTAAAGTATACATACGGAAATCTTATTAAAAAGTGACCGGATTTATTATCCGGTTACATAAAAAGCCCGCTGCTACAACAGAGAATAACAACGGGTTTTGATTTGAATTTGATCTGAATTTCTTTTACCGTCTTCTCCAACCTTTGACAGGACCGCCATTGAAGAAAGCCATCGGTGTAACGATACCATTATTTTTGAAAACCTGTCCGTCCTTCATAACAAATGTTACATTACGCAGGGCGTCGATATCCTTTAAGAAGATTTTCTTTCAAAACTGTTTCCTTATTATCAAGATTTTTATTCTTTTTTATAACTTATTGCAAGCCCGCCGCCGCTTGAAAAAACAGTAGTTTCCATAAAGGTGAGGCTTTTAACATATTCAAGGTATTCCCCGCCCCTGCCGCGTCTTCTTCCCCCTCCTGAACTGTCATAAACATTATGAGCAGTCATGCGTCCCCCGGTTTTTAGCTTTGGAACAATAGCTTTTGCATAATTTGTGTACCAGTGCTTATCCGCATCAATAAAAACAAAATCGAAAGGCCCTTCAAGTGCAGGCACCAGTTCATGTGCATCAGCAAGCCTTGCATCAATAAACGCACTCAATCCTGCTTCCTTGAAATTTTCAACTGCTTCTTCGTATCTATCCTTGTCAATCTCAACTGTTATCAGTTTTCCTCCGGTTTTGCTCAGTGCCCATGCTATCCAAATACCCGAATGACCTGTGGAAGTACCCACTTCAAGAGCTTTTTTGTAATCGTTTTCAATGATCAGGTCATACAATTTCTGACCGTCAACTTCCGGCACATTCATATCTCTCCACCTGTATTCCCGGTCTTCGAGAAGTTTTTTGACCTTTTTATCAATTTCAGTTTCCTGATCAACCTTCTGAGAAATACCCGGTACTGCAAATATCAGAATGCAGGTAATAAAAAACAAAAAAATACCGGTTCTATTTGTTCTCATACAATCCTCCTTTTTTTAATTAGACAATTGAAAGAAGGAATACTTCCGGACATTTGAAGAATCAGAACTTACCGGGAAATACAAAATATTCTGAAATTAAATTCTATTAAATTATAGATACGCAAATCATTATAAAAAGTGACCGGATTTTTCCTGTTTATCAGGATAAAAAAAAGCCCATAGTTTAATAAAAAACAACAATGGGCTTTAATTTTAAATTAGTGTGAATTTTTTTTTACCGTCTTCTCCATCCTTTTGCAGGGCCGCCATTGAAGAAAGCCATAGGTGCAACAATACCATTATTTTTGAAGACCAGACCGTCTTTCATCACGAATGTGACATTACGGAGAGCATCGATATCTTTAAGAGGATTGTCTTTCACTGCAATAATATCTGCCGGCAGACCGACTTTAATGGGACCGCGTCTGTCGTAAATGTCGCATACCTTATATCCGTTTGTGGTCATAATTTTTAAAATTTCTGCATCCGGTACTCCTGCTGCTTTCCAGCTTTTAAGAAAATCAATAGTCAGTTCACCACGATTCTGACCCGGGATATAATAGCATGCATCTGTACCAAATGCCATGAGTACCTTGTTTTCGTATGCATTTTTGATCTTTGCGGGGATTCTCTGTTCCCATCTTTCTTTTGAATAGCGTGAGCCTTCCCTGTAAGGTGTATCCGTACCGACCCTCCAGATCCCTTTTGCCGCCATCATTTTATGAATTTCATCATTCATTGCGTTCCCGTGTTCAAGAGACCATATACCTGCTTCAATGGCTCTTTTGCAGCCGTCCGGAGTCTGTACATGACCGGCAACCTTCAGCCTGCATTTTGTAGCTTCTTCAACGAAAAGCTTCAGCTCATCAACCGTATAACCCCAAGGCTTTGCATCGACCATGATCTTTATCACTTTTGCTCCGAAAAGCGCATTTTTCCGGACAGCTTTGATAATTTCATCTCTGGTATCAGCTTCAAGGTATTCCGGATACACAAGGTCTTCCCGTTCGGCATTGGGCCAGAACTGCCCGCCTTTGCCGCTGATGATAAGCCCTGAATTGATGATGGTCGGTCCGGGCACCCATCCCTGATCGATAGCCTGGCGAAGAGCGGTATCGGAATAATTTCCGCAGTTTCCGACATCACGGACAACAGTAAATCCGTAAGCCAGCTTCTGGAATCCCATCGAGAATCCCTGTACAGCGCGAAGCGGCGAGCTGTCCATAATTGTTGTCAGATAGTAGTTATTGTTTTCCGGGACTCTCTTGTAAGTCAGAGTTAAATGGTCATGAGCATCGACCAGACCTGGAAGTACATAAGATCCGGACAGATCAACAACCGTTGCATCAGAAGGGATCGATACATTTTTCCCGATCTCCTTGATCCTGCCCTCTTCAATCAGAATAACCTGGTTTGAAACAGCTTTACCTGTTTCGGGGTCAACTAAATGACCCGCTTTAATTGCGGTTACCTGTGAACTGGCAGTCCCAAACATAAAAAGTAAAAACATTAGAACGATGATTACTCTGCGAATAGACATACACGCCTCCTATAATATTAATTAAAGTTTTTAGATTGTTATAATAAGGGATATAATTCAAATACAAAACAAAGCAGAGAAATATTCATTTTTTGCAGAAAAATAAACAAAATGCGAAAATTAAAAATTTCTGGATTCCAGCCTTCGCTGGAATGACAGTTCCTATCTTATTGTTATTATTGACGATGTATCATTTCCCCCGAATCCTCAGGGGAAATCCAGTTTTATAATATATGTAAAATCTTTTATTGTTTTTTACTGGACAGCAGTAAATTGAAGTTTCAATTCAAATTTAGAAATTGAAAATTAAATGATACTACTTCAAAAATATCATTTTTATGGTGTGGGAGTAATTTTCTGTAACCAGGCGGATGAAATATACACCGGAAGATGACAATTTGTAAAGGTTATCTCTGCCGTCCCATGTAAAAGCATAGATGCCCCGGTTTTTTGCACCATTAAAAAGTGTCCGTACCTCTCTTCCGGTAATATCATATATCTTCAACGAGACATTTCCTTCATTTTCAAGAGATATCCTGATATTTGTCTGATTATTAAAAGGATTCGGATAATTCTGAGTCAAACCGAATTCCCGCGGTATGCCGGGGGCAATATCAATCCCGGAATAATCAAATGGTACTTCCGTAAGGTATTTTAGCACATTGTTTTCCGGATCAAAAACCAGGTCAGTTGGGATAAAATGCACAGGTATTTCATACAATTCATCAAAGGAATCGTTTTGGACAATAATGTCTTCATATCCGCCGGTATGGCTTATTCTTATCTTCAGCGGCATTTTGAAAGTATTATGTCCAGGTTGTCCCTGTTTTATTCTTAGCAGAACAGTATTAGCAGTATCTCCCTCGACAAAAGTCCACCCATATTCATATTCCGGTCTTCCCTCACCATAGATCCACTGCTGGAAAAACCAGTCAAGGTCCTGCCCGTAAACATCTTCACATACTTTCTGAAAATCTTCGGTAATTGCTGTTTTCCATGCAAAACGGTTCCGGTATTCGGCAAGAATATGGAAAAACGTTTCATCACCGACAACATTTCTCAGCATATGAAGAACAAGAGCCCCTTTCCAGAAGACAATTCTCTCAAAAATGATCTCATTTGTAGAGATATCATTCCTGTAAACCGAACCTTCATATTCCTCAACAGCCCATGTATCTATGAACCAGTTATAAGCATGTTTTCCGTATTTCCTTTCAGCCCAGAGCGCAGTAGCCAAAGCAGCAAATCCTTCATTCAGCCATATATTATGCCAGTCCCGGCAGGTTATCATATTCCCCCACCAGTGGTGTGCAAGAAGGTCCGCTGCCGCAGACTCTCCAAAGTGGCTGAGAGAAGTATTTGTCTGATGCTCCATGCCGCCATTGTAAGTGAACTGGGATATTGCATATTTCTCCTCAATAAACGGATACTGTCCAAAAAGTCCTGAAAAAACTTCGATCATTTCAATACAGTAATAAATACCATGAGTTGGAATATCAGCATATTCAGGAAAAACATAAAACTGAACCTCCATAGAATCATTGTCCGGAGTAATGTACCACTTTGAATAAGTCTCATAGTCACTGATGGCAACAGAGATCAGATATGTTGTTATCGGGTATTTTTCATGCCACCTGTATGTTTTTGTCCCGTTAAAATTATTCTCAACTTCTCTTAGCACCCCGTTCGAAGAAGCGACCAGATAATCGGGAACCGTAATATTTATATCAGCCGAATCCGCTTTATCACCCGGGAGGTCTTTACATGGATACCAGTACCTTGCATAGAACGGCTCACTGAAGGTGGAGATGATCGGATTCCCGTTGGCATGAGTGCGGAATGTAAAAGAATCACTACCGGGAAATGTATATTCAATTACAATTGTAAATAGTTCATCTTCAGAAAAATTCCTGCTTAGTCTTACAGTTAATATATCTCCCTCATGAGTATAACTGATACCATCACCGGAAACAGAGGTAACAAGACTATCGCCACCAAAGTCTAAAATTACTTCATTTAAATTCTCAATACGGGCTTTCGCCTTTATTATGGTTTTCCAGTTCAATCCGCCGAAATCTGTGTTCATTTTAATATCAAGGCCATAATATACAACATCATAGTTTTCCTGAAGTGTAATTTTCCACTGAGGTTCCAGTAAAGACCGCTGGAAAGTCTTTTTGAGAGTTTGGCTCTTCTGATCGATAAATTCCCGGTGCTCTTTAACAAGCCTTTTTCCAACTTGTGAATAGGAATTTACAAAAAAGCAGATCAAAGTTAATATTAATGCAGTTTTTTTCATGTTTTATATGCTTTCACCCAAATATTACAATAAAAAGTCTAATTCGTTCTTTCCTGAACAACAAAATTATAAGTCCAAACAGAGATCGCACTGAAATACCCGATCGCATTATCGCTCAAATTCGATGTTGGATTGAACAGAGCCATTGGTATCAGCATTGGTGCAACACTATTGCCTTCTTCATCCTGAACGCCATCAATATCTACCTCCACGTCTTCTTCTTCATTTTCCATATCTAATAGCCTTTTCAATGAAGAAAAGAATTGATACGTAGCCCTGTCAAATGCCCATATTTCAACTCTTACATTATCATGAAATAAAAATGTAAGCTGGTCGAAGTAATCAATTTCAATTTGTTCACCATCTGAAAATTCATCACTATAGAGATAATAGTCCTCTGTAATAAGTATTCCGTTCCTGTAAATCAGAAACCTGTAATAGTCTTCTCTTCCCTCACGGTCCGTAAAATAGAATTTCATATTATATTCTGATGTAACATATGACCTTCTTTCGAAAACGAGGGAATCCAATAAAACTGAAACCGGCATTTTTGAAGATGCGGTATATTCATTTCCATCTGAAAACACTCTTAGATTATACGTTCTATCGGGGTAACCCTGAAAAAGGACTGTGCGGTAGATCCCGGGTGACAGCTCAACCAGAGTTTCAGAATTACCTTCATTATCACTGATCCTGACATCGGCACCCGATACCAGGGGGATCTCTTCTGCCAGATCGAGGTAATCAGCTTTTTCAGATATCTGGATTGTATAAGGTCCCGGCTGATTAGTTACGGCGCCTTCAATAATAATTTTCGGACCGATATTTTCTAAATCGATAGCTATCGGCTCCAAATTACAGGAACCGACGTATAGACACATTAATAAGAAGGTGACAGCAATTAACAAATTTATTTTATATTTTTTAAGAAGCATTATTCCCTCAAAATGTAAAATTATATGTTAGAGACGGGATAAATGAGAACAGTGACAGTTTTACGATCTCCCTTGTATTCGGATCATCCTCTTTTCTTCGAAAAATAAGAGTGAATATGTTTTTTCTTCCGTAAGCATTGTAAAGAGAAAAATTCAGGGAGTTTCCCCCTTTTGTTTTATAAGTTATTCCAAGATCCAGACGGTGATAGGCAGGCAGCCTGAAACTGTTACGGTCCGTGAACAGGTCAAAAGTATGTTCGGCTATCTGATATCTCCCTACAGGTATAGTGTATGCATCCCCGGTAAAATATACCCAGTTAAATGAAAATGTCCATCTGTCATTCAGGTTATAAATCCCAACTGCCGAAAAATCATGTGTTCTGTCAAACTTTGCAGGAAAGGACTTATTGTTATTTATCTCATAGAATTTTCTATTTGATTTTGAAATAGTATAGCCAAGCCACCCGGTTAATTTCCCAAAATTTTTCCGGACAAAAAATTCGACTCCATAAGCCCAGCCTTTTCCAAATGTAAGTTCAGATTCAATAAAATTACCCAGGAATATATTAGCGCCGTTTTTATATTCAATCTGATTCCTGAGGTCCTTGTAATATACTTCGACAGACGTTTCATATTTATTGCTGTCAAAATTCCTGAAATATCCCACCGATACCAGGTCTGACCGCTGCGGTTTTATCGTTTCACTGCATGGCTGCCAAATATCAAGAGGTGTACCTGACATAGACCTCGAAAACATATGGATATACTGAAAATTCCGGGCATATCCCAACTTTACAGAACTTGATTCATTAAATAAATAATTCATAGTAAACCGCGGTTCCAGACCCGAGTAAGTTATATTACCCTTTTTGTAGGACTTCAACTCCTGCATCTCATCAGAATAATCAAAAACATAATAATCACCCGGTCCGAAAACATTAAACATTGAATAACGCAGTCCGTAATCAAATTTCAATTTTTCAGACGGATCAAATTCATGGGAGAGATAAACAGCACTTTCATGAGCATTTCTTTTTCCGATGGTCATATCGAAATCATCGTCTTCATACTGCTCATCTATCGCCAGACTGATCGGTTTAAATGAATGATAGCTATACTGCAGCCCAAAATTCAGCGTATTTCTGGAGTCTAAGAAATATTGGAAGTCCTCTTTCAAGGTATAGTCTCTTATAGATGAGCTCATATGAACACTCGATTCATAATCATATTCATATTCCTCATCTTCTCCTTCCACATTAATTTCATATTTAAAATTACTGAAAATCAACGATGAGTTCAGAAACAGCCTGTCGTTAAACAAATGGCTCCATCTCAGAGTTGCTGTTTTGTTGCCCCAGTAAATATTGAAAATCTCCTCAAATCCCAAAGCATCCTTCCCAAAATAACCCGAAAGGAAAATCCTGTCATTTTCTCCTAACTTATAATTTGTTTTTAAATTGTAGTCATAAAAAAACAGGCTTGTATTTCTTACGTCAGGATCTTTCTGTAATTTCATGAACAGGTCAATATAAGTCCTTCTGGCTGATAATAAAAAAGATCCTTTATCACCCGCTAACGGACCTTCAAGAGCTAACCGTGAAAAAATAAGTCCGATACCACCAGACCAGTTATATTCCTTACTGTTGCCATCATTCATTTGAATATCAAGAACTGATGACAATTTACCGCCGTATTTCGGAGGTGCAGGACCTTTGAAAACCTTCAGATTCTTTATGGCATCGGAATTAAAAACCGAAAAGAATCCCAGGAAGTGAAAAGCATTATATACAGGTGCTTCATCAAGCAGAACAAGGTTTTGAGTGGAACTGCTTCCTCTCACATAGAAACCGCAGTCACCCTCACGTCCCCCGGTAATTCCCGGAAGAAGATGAAGTGTTTTCAGGATATCCTGCTCCCCGAATAAAACAGGGACATAAGTCAGTTTTCCCGGCGTAATATTAATTGTACCCATTTCAGCAGACTTAACATTTTTATTTTCAATTTCTGCCGTGATCGTTACTGATTCACCGGAAAAAACACTTTCCGTCAATTCAACGTCCCTCTTTATGTTCCGGTTCAGATTTAAGCTTACTTCTTCAGTTTTGTATCCCATATAACTGTACTTTATTAAGAAATAACCTGAAGGAACCGTTAAAGAATAATAACCATATACATTCGACGTGCATCCTGTTTTCAGCTTTTCAATATAAATGTTTGCTCCGACTAAAATCTCCCCGGTTTTTTCATCGGTTAAGTACCCGCTGAGGGTAAACTTCGGTCTCGACTTCGAAGCAAAAATAAATTTTGAATCCACCAGAACAACCTGCCCGCTTTGTGAAACGACAAAATCTATATCTGTAGATTCAAGTGCCTTTCTTAAAACACTAACCGAGGGAATGTTTTCCAGTTTTAATGATATTTTGTGATTTTCCGGAATAATGTTTTCATTATAACTCAGATAAAATTTCCCTTTAGCGGAAATTATACTTAATACTTCTCTTAGCGGAATATCTGTCAAATCAACCGAAATTTTATTATGCAGAATTTCCGGGACCGGTTCTCCATTCAGATCAAAAAATGTCTTTTCCTGTGCTGATAGAGATCCGGAAATCAGGGATATCGATAGGACAAGAAGAACTATTGGAATTATTTTTTGTTTATTCAATTTTGCGTTCTCTCCGGATATATAGTATTAATCTATATATTAATGCTAAAAATTACAATGCTATTTAAAAATTAACACACATAAAATACATCTTACGTTTAAAGTTTACCATTTAACAGGTAAGGTAATACCAAACAGGATCCGTGTATCCTTATGCTTTACCTGAGAGTTTTCAATTGTAGTAGTAATGTTTCCAAAATCAGATTCAAATTCAATTTCACCGCCTTTATTTATATCCGAACCGATCGTACTCCGGAATTCCAGAAATACTGCAAAATTCTTGACCGGCAAACTTATCCCTGCGCCATATCCAAATCCGATGTCAAGGCTTTTTGTTATATGCTTTATATCCCCGGTAAACATTATACCGTTTTCTTCAGTCTCAACCTCACTGCTGAGAAGGAATGCAAGCCAGGGTCCTGTAAACACATAAGGTCTTATAGTGCTTGCAAGGTCAATTTTAAGGAAAAACGGAATTTCCAAATAGGAGAATTTTACTTCAGATCTATCTGAAGCATCATATTTATCGCCGCCCCATCCTTTTCGAATAAACATTGGGGTGATATGCAGGGAAAAATTCCTTTTCAGGTCAAGATCAAAAACTCCACCAAAGCCCGGAAAAGTGCGGTTATTATGGTAGTATAATTCATCCTTGGCATTGGCAAAATTAAATCCTCCAATAACTCCTGCCCTGTGCTGTGCGCTTGCAGAAACAGTGAGCACCAGCAGAACCATCAGTACTGTGATACATATAAATCTTTTCATTATTAAACTCCATATTTTTTAAACAAATTAATTTGCATTTATTATACTGCCTATCCCTGTAATATTCCTTTGAATGGCAGGCCATCCCTTGTAATAAAGCGATCCTGTACTGTGAATATCAACATCAAGAAATCCAGTAACGTAGACTTCTGCAACTCCTGTACTGTTCAGAGAAATGACCGTTTTTTGTGATGTGAATCCGAAAGCACGTAGATCCCCGGTCGAATTTAAAATGGCATTATGCTCATTTACAGATCCATAAAGACGAACATCTCCTGTACTATTTATCAAGGTTGTCAGGTTTTCTGCTTCTAATTCAAGTTCAATATCTCCTGTTGAATTTGTTTCTAACAAGATATCCTCAGAAATAAATTTGTTTTGCCCTAAAATCGATCCGGTACTATTAGTACATAACTCTCTGATATCTGTCATTGTTAAATTAAGAGTTAAGTCCATATCTCTTACCTGATACCCGCTCTTAAAATCTATTCTTAAATTCCTGCTTCTAACATAAATTTTAATATAATCAAATGCGTTATTATCTACTGAAATCACAGCCTCTTGTTCAGAACCATAAGAGATATTAACTGTTCCTGGAATCGAAATTTCAACTGAATGAAAATCGGGTAAAGCAAGTTCTCTCGTTTCCAAAACTCCTGAAGCACGGATTATTTCATCATTATCAGTTCCGGAATTAATAGCATCATTGATATTGATAAAACAGGAAACATTGAACATAATTAATATTATTAATACCGATGTAAGAGAAATTTTACTTTTCATGATACTTTTCCCTTAATTTGCGTCTATAATGCCGCCCGCTCCCGTGACATGCCTGCTAATAACGGGCCATCCTTTGTAATAGAGCGATCCAATACTTGTAATATTTACATTTAGACTTCCTGTAACATAAACCTCCGCCCTTCCGACACTGTTCAAAGATATCTCAGCAAAATTCGATAACATATCGAAAGCGAGCAGGCTCCCGGCTGAATTTACAACGGCATTATGATTCCTGACAGACCCGGCAAGTTTGACATAGCCGGCGCTGTTGATCCTGGTCGTTAGAATATCTGCATCCAGTTCAAGTTCAATTCTTCCGGCTGAATTTGTTTCTAACCGTACATTATCCGCTGTAAACTTGTTCTGTCCAATAAACGATCCGGCACTGTTAGTACGTAACTCTTCAATGTCTGTCATTGTCAAATCAAGAGTCAGGTCCATATTTCTGACCTGATAACCGCTTTTAACATCTATTCTCAGAATCCTGTTTCTAACTGAAATAGTTAAATGTTCGAAAATGTTATCATCCACAGTAATTATCGCTTCCTGTTCAGTACCATAAGTGATATTAACTGTTCCGGCAGTCGAGATCTCGACAGAGCGAAAATCAGCTAATGAGAGCTCTCTTGTTGTCAACACACCTGAAGCATGAATTATTTCAGCATTATCAGTTCCGGAATCGATAACATCATTGATATTGACAAAACAGGAAACATTGAATATTATTAATAATGCTAAAAACGCGGTAAGTAAAACTCTGCTTATCATGATTCTTCTCCACTTATTGTTTGTAAAATGAAACATAAATCCCAAATTTATACTTTACGGAAGATCCGGTAATTCAGCATCTCCATATACAAATGCATTTAAAAACTCCATCGCCACTGAAGAAACCGTAATATCTCCCTCCTGAAGATATGAATATGCCCTGCTTAACATATCATTGTTTGCCAGCATAACAAATGTGAGTTCTTTTTCCGGCACTTTAATTATCAGAGAGGAAATTGCATTCCACCATCCGAAATGCCAGACGATCTTAACACCATAGCGCTGTTGAACAAACCAGCCAAAACCATAAGGAAACTCTTCGCCATTATTTGAAATTGCCGGACTGAACAATCTTTCCTTTGTTTCCTCACTGAAAAAGATATTGTTATCTAACGCAATTGAATACTCTGCAACTTCAACAGCCGTTGAAATAAGTCCTGCCTCAGGGCTGAAATATTCCGGATAATTCATTCGTTCAGCACCATCAGATGTATATCCAAAAGCGAGATTATTTAATAATAAACCAAAATCAACACCTGTTTTCGAAAAATATTCGGGAATAAATATGGCAGGACCCGTAAATTCCAATCCAAGAGGTTCACTTATACGTTCTGCAAGATGAACGGCAAACCTTTTACCGGTGGTTTGATACAGAACTTCATCAAGCATGCTGAACCTGTATCCGTTGTAAATGAATTCCTCTCCCGGTACACCTATAGAAGTGTGCGAAAAAAGGTGTTTAACTTTTGCAATACCATCACTCTGTAATACAATCCCATAATCGATTATACGGGACTCAAGGTCAATAATTCCTTCTTCCACGAGCTGCAGGACAACAGTAGCTGCAAAAGTCTCAGTCAGACCGGACAACCGGAAACATGTGTTGGGCGTTACGGGCATTTCATTTTCAACATCTGCAACACCAAAACACTTATTCCAGACGACTTTTCCGTTCTTTGTAATTGCTGCCGACATTCCGGGGATATACAGGTCTAAACGGTGCATTTCCAGCCGTTCTTCAAATTCGTGTAAATCTCTTGAGGGTTCCTCCGGAGAATAAGGATTATTTGATTTCTTATCACTGCAGTTTAACAGCAAGAGAACAGCAAAACAAATAATATAAAAATTGATGTAAATTATCTTTTTCATAATTAATCCTATATAAATTCAACTTTAAGGCTTCTGCCAAAAAAAATCGGGATTGCTTGTATAGTAATTCAAAACTATCTCTATTCCATCCTGACGGTCATTTTCAGGATCAAGATGAAAAAAAGAATTGCTGTACGGTTCCGATATATAAAAGAATCCGGAATTATCAAATGCAGAATGAACAGAGCAGGAAAATCTATATATGTTTTTTGTTAAATAATGAAGATAATTGAATTCACTAATTCTGTTACCGTTATATTTTGTATCGCTATTTAAGTGTAAATCGTTACCCTGGATCAAGTTTTCCCTGAGTTCCCTAAGGCTCATTAGGTTTCCATTATCATCTGTAAAATATGCACAGTTCGTAGGATCAACAAACAACCACTTGCCTAAGGTCTGTGAATAGACGATGTTATATGCATGCCATTCTCCGTTAAACACCCATTCTTTTCCGTTACCCTGAATTACACGCGATTTGAATCCCATTGACAGATAAACCTCATTTAAAACTATTGCCATCATGACACAGTTGACTCCATTTCCGGTAGCCTGACAATAAGTGAGAATATTAAGAGAATTTTCAGGATCAGGACTTGTACTGCTGCCATCATGTCTTATTCTATCATTGACCCAGCTTAACAGGTTAAATATTTGTGATAATTCATCGCCATTCCCGGCAACATTTTCCAGATTATAATTGTTTTTCAGTTCAACTAAATGTTCATTCGAGGGATCCTGATAAGTAAATACAGGATAACCGTCTATTGATTCATATGCATATTGAGCCCCAGATCTCAAAACAGATAAATAATTATAATCAGAATGATAGCCATAAGGTATCGTTGTTTTAGGAGCGCCGGTCGGATTCTTTTTTGAACAAGTACAGAATATTGCGATCAGGAATCCTATTAAAATTAGTGTAGTTGCCTTTTTTTTGTTCATCATAATCATCAATTACTTCCAAATCTTTTCTCTTTAATTATACTAATTTAAAGTATACTCTTATTTAATTAACGGCCAAACGGATATGTTAATCCGATCATCAGTTTTAAGCCCCGGTTCTTATATTGAATATCCGGGTATTCTAAATCCAGTTCATCCATATCCGGCAAAACCGGACCTGCCATAATATTACCATTATACATCTTCGATAAACCGAGTGTATAACTGCCTTCAATAACAAAATTGAATCTTTTAAAAGGTATGCTTAAACCCCCGCCAAATCCTAATCCCAGGTCAAAGCCCTTAGTTGAATTTTTCACATCCTGTTTTAGTGAAAGCCCTGCAAATTCTGCTACAATATCCGAACTCAAAAGAAAGCTGAAAACCGGACCGGCGATAATATACGGTTTCACATCAATACCAAACTCAGATTTAAGAAAGACGGGTATTTCAATAAAAGATGACTTTAAAATAAAATCTGCCCCGATATTAAATCCTTCAATTATCTGTAAAGTCGTAACTCCTCCTTTTTGAAGAAGCATCGGTTCCAGCTGGAGAGAAACCCTTCTGCCGACAGGGATCTCCAGGATCAATCCAATACCGAAACTCGTTCGGGATGAAAAGTTAAATTGTTTGCTTTCTTCAGCTACATTTGTAAAATGCAGCCCGTTTATTATCCCTATTCGATTCTGACCGAATGAAGGTATCAAAGTCAGCAGCAAGATAAGTGTTACTGCGGTATTAGATAGTTTTCTCATAGTATTTATCCTCATTACTTTGAACAAAATCATTGATTTCCTAATTCCTAAAACTCGAATTCCAATCCAAAAATTGGTAGTCTCGATAATAGATGCGAGTATACCGGTTCATTTGTATTTTCACTCCAGAAACTGTAATCCAGATTTTCATTATCCAGAAGATTCCATATACTGAAGTAGAAGATCAAATTAGAACCGCTGAAATGAAACCTCCGGTCAAACCTTACATTCAGACAATTGTAATCAGGCAGACGTTTTGACATTATTTTACTATTATCATAAATACCGTGCTGCGCCTGCATTGATGCTTCTGCATCAAAAGGTGTATAAGGAGCTCCGCCCGCTATAGTCCACCGTAAACTGAACTCCCAGTTTTTATTGGGCTTATATCCGGCTTCCGCAGAAAACAGGTAACGGTTATCCGTTGTCCGGTTTCTCCAAATCCCATCAAGAGCACGATATTTTGCTCTAAAATATGTGCCGCTGACCAACCCGTAAAATTTATTTGAAAGCTTTTTCTGAATTAAAAACTCAATTCCGCGAGAATTAGCTTCACCCGCATCAATCAGAGTCTCATGATTAATATAAAAAACGTTATAAAGTGTCTCATCCAGAATAAATAACAGCGGTTGTGCAGGATCGATCGGGGTATTTTTATAGTTTTTATTATACATCTCTATTGTTAACCGGGTATCTTTTGCAAGAAGGTGGCTGAATCCCAATACAAAATGCTGCGAAACCGGATTCTTTAATTTTTTCAGTTCCGTATTTTGAGAAAGAAAATACATCGGCAGATTTTGACGGTATATCCCTGCGGCTCCGGTTAATGAAGTGTTTTCGTTTATATAGTAAGTAATAGAAATTCTCGGGGAAAAGTCAGTTGTTTTATTAAAAGAAAAATGGTCAACACGAAAACCGGTCGACACAGCAAATTTTTCAACCGGATTAAACATATAGGTAAAAAAAAGCCCATATTTACTGACATTGATACTTTTATCTATATATAAATCTGAGGTTGTTTGACCCATTATATTCAGACTTTCTTTAAAAAAATTATTGTAACCACCGGTTTCCAACCTGGCTTCAAAGCCGAACTCAAATTTGTTAGCTGGATTTAAATGGAGATAATTTACATTTCTCAATTTATAACTGTTTATCATGGATTTATTGTAGCTGTCAAGTTCATTATTTTTTGTCAGATTTAAGGTTACATCATTTTTTATAAATGAATGTGATAATGAAGTACTGGAATATCCTTTATCTCCCCATAAATACCTCCAGTTAACTCCGGCAGTGTTTTGTTTCATTTTCCAGACACCATACCAGTTACTGTAATTTGATACTGCCGACCTTCTTGAATTATCCCATTTATCGGTGCTAAATATATCAAGTAAACTTATTCTATGTTTATTTGACAGGTCATATACAAGCTTTACCTGCAAATCATTAAACCTGATCGGGTCCTGCTCTGTATCAATAATTGCAAAAATTATATCGGTGAAGCTGTGTCTTGCTGAAAACATCCATGACCCTCTTGAATTACCAATGGGACCCTCTATTTGCCCGGAAATACCGGCAAAATTCATGTCGAACTGAATATCAGTTTCATCCGTATTCCCATTACGGAATGCGATATCCAAAACTGATGACATTCTGTCGCCATATTTGGATGAGAAACCACCGGTGTATACATCAATATTTTTTATAAAATCTAAATTAAGGAGTGCTACAACACCCCCGGTCGATCCAGGGACAGGGAAATGGTTAATATTAGGTATTTCAATATTATCAACATAGAAACCATTTTCAATAGGGCTTCCTCCACGGGCAAGAATCTGGTTCATTTCATTTTCATTAGATAAACTTGGAAGACCATTAATAATACGGCTGATATCACCTCCCAGCGTAGCTGCACGGCGAATTTCTTCTGATGAAAAACTGCTTGAACTTGTCGGCTCTTCTTTGGCAACAACGAAATATCCTGCAGTTTTGACAATCTGTTCACCTTCAATAACTGTCTCTCTAAGTTCAACGTCAATAAATGTAATTCTTTTTACCCTTACTATAACATCTGTTTTTGTAACAGTTTCAAAACCGACATATCTGAATGTAATTACATAATTCCCGACAGGTGCATTCGGGATATCGTAAAATCCATCGGTGTCTGTTGCAGCACCTAAATTTGTATTTTCAACTACAACGTTTACGCCGATCAGAGGTTCCTTTGTAGCAGCATTTATTACTCTTCCTTTTATTTTCCCTTTATGTTGTTTATTATCCGGCTTAATCAGAACGATCTGTCCATTTTTTGATAAAACAAAATCAATGCCCGTGTTTTCAAGAGCTTTTCTTAAAGCAATTAATCCATATACATTTTGTAAATTTATAGAGACTTTCTTGTCTTCAGGAATGATATTCTCGTTGTAGTTCAAACGAAGTTTACCCTTTTTGGAAATTATGGAAATCACCTCAAGTAATGGCGTGTCTTTTAAATTAATGGATATTTTTATCATTAGAGTTTTCGGAATGGTTGTACCTTTCGAATCCCTTATAATATCGTCTTGAGCTTTTACAGAAATATTATACATAAGAACAAATAATAAAGCGGTTACAGTAATAATTAGTTTTTTCTTTTTCATTTAAAAAACTTTTCCATTAAGTAGGAGTTTAAAGATCCATATTATTTTTTAGGCTCATTAATTAAAAAAGTAATTTCATTGTCAATCCGCTCGTAATTAAATTCCATAATTAAACAAATAACGTCTAAAATATCCTCAACGGGTTTATTCTCGATAAAAATAGTAATACGGTTTTGCGCATAGGAATCATCCGGCAGAATAAACTGGATATCATACCACCGTTCCAACTGGTCAAGTACCTCTACTAATGGTGTGTTTCCAAAATCCATCTCCCTGTTCATCCATAAAAGATATCTGCTTATATCGATATCTCTCGGTTCTTCAGGTTCATTCTCACCCTTCATTATACTCATCTGCCCCTTCGAAATCACAACTCCTTCAGCGGCAGCATCTTCAGATCCTGACCTGAATGCTACTCTCCCTTCAGCAACGGCAACCTCAATATTTTCATTGTTACCCCATGCTCTGACATTGAACTCGGTTCCTAAAACAGTGACCTCTGCCTCTTTTGCATGAATAATGAAAGGTTTTTGAGGATTGGATTCAACTTTGAAAAACCCCTCACCGTTCAAATAAACTTCACGCTTATCAGGACCAAAATTCTCCGGATATGAAAAAGTCGTTCCTGCATCAAGGGTCACAACGGTATTATCGGATAATGTCAGCTCAGTTGTTTTACCTTTTTCAACAATCGCTTCATTCAATACGACTTCGTTTTGAATTACAGATATATTCTGTACAATTCTTGAAACAAAATACGGAATTGACAGCATAATCAGTAAAACAGCTGCAATTTTAGCAAAGGCTGGAAAACTTTGCAGACTGAAAATCGGTTTACGCTTCATTTTATATTCCGTTCCATTTCCGATTCCCGCTGCCTTAACAATATTACCCCATATTTTTAAAATGTCCCAATGTCCGGATACCCCTCCTGCAGTACTCCAGGTTTTTCTCATCCCTTCCAACAATTTTTTGTTTTCAGGATCGGAATCCATCCAGAACTTGACTTTTTCCCTTTCCTCTCCGGTACATTCCCCGGAAAGGTAACGGGCTAATAATTCATCATCCGGGATAAAACTCATAACGTTCCCCCAACGTTTATATTTTTATAGTTTTTCATATTCTATATATAATATCCTTAAGGAATCATTTAGGGTGACAAAAAATTTTCGAATTTACAACTTATATGAAAAAAACAGGTAAATCAGTACGGTAAGGAAATATGCTAGTTCTTTCCTGAGCATTTTAAATGCTCTTCCCATTTGGGTTTTTACGGTGTTTATTGAAATATTCTGAATTTCGGCAATTTCTGCATATTTCAAATCATGATATCTATTTAAAATGAATATCTCGCGGCATTTATCGGGGAGTTTCTCGACAGATCCCTGAACAATTTTGCTTAACTCATTTTTATCAAAACTTTCATCGGGATTCTCTGTTTGTTCAACATTTAAGACCATATATTCCGATGCTTTCTGCACCAGCTTAAGCCGCCTGTAATGCTTAAAGACCTGGTTTTGAACCGCTTTATATAAATATGATTTGATCGATAGTTCAGGATTCAGATTTTCCTTTTTTAACCAGATATTGACAAAAACATCCTGAACAATGTCTTCTGCAAGCTGAGAATCTTTAAGATAGCTGAATGCGAAGTCAAGAAGGGGGACAGAATATTTGTCAAACAGATCTTTAAAAGCACCTGCATCACCTTTTACGGTTTTTACTACCAGGTCAGAATCTGTTTTATCAGGACTCTTTATCATGATGAAACACATTATTGAATTGTTTTGTGGTCCGCTAAAGCGTTTTTCTAATTACGTATTTTACGTATATTAAAAAAGGATGTTACAATTTTAGCATCCTTGAGTTCAAAGGGCGAAATAGAATCTCCTTTAATTAAAGACGATGTTTAATGAATAAGGTAAATAATATTTGAGGATCATATTACCTGGTTATTTTAGTCTCTTTCAAGACTTTTCCAATTATAACACTTTGAAAAAGCTCCGGCTCTTCATAATTAAGCGCATGACCTGAGCTTTCAAACCAGATAAATTCCTTTTGAGGGCATATCAGAAAACGCAGGTATTCTTCAGCCAATACCGACGGTACTTTATAATCAAAACGGCCGCCCATAAAATATACCGGAACATCTATACTTTTGACGGTTTTGAAAAGATCGATATTCCGGTACTGGTCCCAGAATAATTCTCTCTCATACTTTAATCCTTTAAAAGTCTTCCACACTTCCCACAGAGAGTAGTCCGGCGAACAGAAAGCTTTCCATTTCAAAAATCTGTAATTCTTAAATTTGCGGCTGTCCCCTCCCATTTTTTTCAGCCATTTGCGCTGCTCTAATAATTCCTGATAACTGTCATACGGCGGTTTTCCGATCTCCTCAAGAGCTTTTACTGCATTGCGGTTACTTTCAGTCAGGGCTTTTTCAAAAGTAAAATCATACGATATCTCTTCAGCCCTTTTTGCATTAACTATCTGTCCAACACCTATATAAGCAAAATAATAATCAGGATTATCATGAACTGCCTTTAGACCGATAGTACTTCCGAATGAGAGCCCAAGCAGATATATTTTACCGGTGTTGAATCTTTTTATTAAATATTCAGTTAGCTTTACCGCATCTTTTACCTGGGAATCTATGGACATTGAAGCTTCAGTTATGCCTGCGCGATATGATTTACCGGCTCCTTTCCTGTCCCAGTGAACAAGAGTAAAATGTTTTACCAGTTCATTTTCATAATTACGGGATAGTGGCATTGCAACGGTGGAAATCCCCCCATGTAAAAAAAGGAGTACGGGATTATTTATATTTTCGGAACGAATAAGGATATTCTGTTCAAAACCGTTTAGATTGACAGATTCGATCTTGTCAATTCCATTAACAGAGTTGATCCGCGTGCTTTTTATAAGGCTTTTTTGTGCATAAAACCGGATTAAGAGTAAAATCGAAAAGCAAATTATTGAAAAAAAGATAATTGAGAGAAGAAGACGAAGAAATATTTTTCTAAAGATGTTAACTTTCATAAAACAACATATCATATTTAAATATCAACTAACCTGACATGTAAATTTAGATATGGCTCTGAAATAATGAAAGAAGTTTTTTAGGCATTCTATTCTATTTTAACATTATCTATATTCAGTTTAAAATTGCCAATACTGCCTCCACCAAAATAAATCCCCATCAGGTCCTTAGCATCGGTTCCAAACTTCTCAAAATCAAATTCATATTTTTTCCAATCATGACTTGCTTCAAACGTTAATATTGAAGGTTCGTATCCCAGACTTTGAGCAAAAACCATAACTGTATATTCCTTTTGGTTCCCTTTTGCCCAGAAAGTTATAGCTTTTTTTGATGAAAAATTTGTGGGAGCCATCATAGTAGACCCTGGTGAAAAAAGTACGCCGGCCCATGGAGTCGCAGCACCTTCAACAATTGTTCCGGAAATTTCCATAGCACCTGAGCTTCCGTCGGCGCCCGTTTCAATCCTTTTCATTTCCGCTTTTGATTTTCCGCCAATGTAAATATCTGTTGATACTATCCACCCGGCACCAAATTTTGAAACAATTTTTTCCTCTTCAAAATCACTTATCAATCCGGATTCTGCTCCTTTCGGCAATAAACCTTTTTTTTGTCTTTCAACTTCCTCATTTTCATCTTTTACAGCTAAAAGATAGTCTTTGCGGTTTATCTTTTTCCCGTTTTTCCATACTGCCATAATATCCCGCGTTTCAAGAATGTTCTCAGCAGGATTTCCATTAACCAGTACAATATCGGCAATTAATCCTTCCTTTAGAAAACCACGGTCTTTCAGTCCGAATTCTCCGGCAGGATTTGCCGTGGCAGCTTTAAGAGCTTCAACAGGCGTCATTCCCGCTTTAACAAGGAGTTCCAATTCTCTATGCAGACTGACACCATATGACGTACCGGGATTTGGAGCGTCTGTGCCTGCAAGTATCGTGACATTTTCATCTATCAACTGCCTTAGAGCTTTTTCAGCAGATTCATAACCTGCTTTATTTGCTGTACTGGGAAAGGTCCTTTTAAAATTTGTAATATCAAAAGGCTTCAGATAGGGTAAAAGATCAGGATCATCGACCAGTTTAATTGAACCGGAAATCCCGCAAATCGTCTCGAGAACTGTGAAAGTCGGAATAACAAAAACTTTGTTCTCAGCGGCGATCTTACCGAAATCCGGATTATAATCTGCATTTGAAAAAAGATGAGCTAAACCGTCGACACCTGCCTCAATAGCAGTAATTGCATCTTCAAGGGTTGCAATATGGATAACGGTTAATTTTCCCCGTAATTTTGCTGCCGCTGATAGTGCTGACACAATTTCTTTGTTTAAAGTAGGTATTTTAGAACCATATGTACTAAAATCGTCCATTATTATTTTAATAAAATGAGAGCCTTCAGCAATTCTTGCATCAACAAATTTCAGAGCATTCTTTGCATCATTAATAGTTGGGATATCCATGCCGTATTGTGTACCATGACCACCTGGAGCAGTTGCCAATATTCCCGATGTATAAAAGCTTGCCAGTTCATTACGATCAGAAGAGGAAAAAACTGCATCAAGAGTCTCCTTGATATTTATGCTCATAAACATATCAATAACTGTCGTAACACCAAAAATAAGTGACTGGCTTAAGGCTGATTTGTCCCAAAGATGGACATGAGAATCAATAAATCCCGGTAGAAGCGTTTTATCTGAACCATCAATTATATTTATACCGGAGGGAAAAGTAATATGTTTACCAACAGAACTGATTTTGCCATTCAGAACAATAATATTACCATTTTCAATAATATCTTCACCATTAAATATTCTTACGTTTTTAATAGCAAAAGAATTTAAACTGTTCTGCGCAGGAGAGACATGAGAAAAAATCAAAATAAACATAATTAATAAAACAGTCCGAATTCTTCTATTAATACTAAACTTTTTTACTTTCATAATATCTCCGTTCTTGATAAAGAAGTTTCAATTTTTCTCATGATCGAATAAAAAACTTAATGTAGTTACTGATCATTCAATCATTGCTCCTTATTTACTGCTGAAATTTTCTTTAATTATTTTCTCTAAATTCTCCACATATCCTCTAAAGGCTTTCCTCCCGGTTTCAGTTAGCCGGTAAACCGTTTTAGGCTTATTCTCAGCAAAGAATTTACGAACTGTAATAAAACCGGCTTCTTCAAGTTTTGTCATATTTGCGCTGAGATTCCCATCAGAGAGTCCCAGCTTATCTTTGAGAAATTTAAAATCAACCTCATCGGTAGAAATTAAAGCCGACATTATCCCAAGCCTCACCGGAGAGTGAATTATTTTGTCCAGTTCTCTATAGTTAAATTTATCCTTCATCGGTCTCTCTCAGCATTTTCCTGAATCTTTTGTGGGCAATTACAGCCGGGATAGTTGTGCCGGCGCCCATAAAGATCCCTATTATCAGGCAGTGAAAGTCATAAAAAATTACCGAAAAGACAGTTCCAAGAAAAATAACAATCCCGCCGAATAGAAATTCCTTCGAATAGAAAATTCCCATTATGTAAATACCGATAGAATAAAGCAGCGCCCAGAAAACAGACAAACTCTCCTGAGGGAATATTTTGGTATATGGTCCCAGAATTGACCATACTATACCAATAGGAATTAAGATAGTCCAGATAAGTGCCAGCTTTCTGCTTGCATAATAGTTTATTCCGTGTTTAAACCTGCGAAGTCCAATTCTATATCCCATAATGCCGGATAAAATAATACCAATTACAGGAATTCCAATCCAGGTATAGCCGATATAAATATGGTATATTTCATCCGAAAGAAGAAAATGAGTTATAGTGTTTCCGATAAATACAAGAATTCCCCAGAGTATTAATATAGGAGCGGCAGGATCGATTGCTTCTTTTGTCCTGTTGATCATCGTCTTTATTATTTTGAGATCCTCAAGTGCCTGATCTTTTTCATTCATTTTTTCACTCCTTAAAATAATGTTAACTTTATCTACTTTAATTAATAAAGTACTTTATCTTTTAAATTAATTTAATACAAAAAAGTTCCATTGTCAAGAAAAAACAAAAAAAATCTTACTAAGTGCAAATTTTTTAGAAAACAAAATTGACTTCAGGACATATTATTGGATTTTTAGTCCTTTTATTTTTAATAAGATATTTTTTACCGGATATTCATAAAGAATCAATCTGCAATTGCATAATTTGTTACCTTGATTTTCGCAATACACTGAAACAATCAATGAATCATAAAGGTAAAAAATCCGTATATTTAATAGAAAAAATAAATAATTCACATCAATTGATTATATAATATGCAGTACAAGCTACATCCAACCGACAGGCCCCGGATCAAAGAAAAGATTCCGTTTTACAGACAAAAGGTTTTTCACGCTACATATCTCTGTTTCGTGCCCTTTCTGGTTGTATTGGCTGTAAAAGAAATTTCAAAAGAACCTCCTCCTGTCAATGTTATAGATACAATCAGGCATTACAGGAACAGTGTAAATATTCAACTTGATTCCGAATCGGTTCCGGAAAAGCCTGAATACAGTTTCGGTAAGCTTTCAGAGAATCAATACTACCTCGATATTCACTACAGCACAGTCAGGTACCAATTTGATATACCTTACAGTTACGGCTGTGTGGAAAGTATAAAAAGGCTGCCTGTAGGAAATGATACATTACGCACAATTATTACTTTCAGATCATTAAAGGACGAACCGGAAATTGAATATATTGAAGACAAAGCAGCATTTAAATTGACATATAATAAATACCTCGATGAGAAATATTTTGTTGTAATAGATCCCGGACATGGAGGCCCATCTACCGGTGCAGTGGGAAGATCCGGAACCAAAGAGAAAAATATTACACTTGACATCGTAAAGCGTATAAATGAACATCTAAAGAAACATGACGATATTATGACCATTTTAACGCGTGATTCCGATACGGATATTCAAATACGTGAAAGAAAAAGAATATCGAATTTCTGGAATGCCGACCTGTTCCTGTCAATACATGCAAACGGCTCACGAAACAGAAGCGTCAACCAGTCAGAGATCTACTACTACAATCCTCAAAGCCAGAACGATGCAAGGATCATACGCGATAATCTGCAGAGAGTGTTGTCAAACGGCAGAGGAGTAATCCGCAGAATACCTTACGGCATTCTCTGGCAGAATTATGCAAACAGCTCTCTGCTGATCGAAGCGATGTATCTTTCAAATAAAATCGGTGAACAAAAGCTGAAAGAAAAAAAGTACAGGAAAATAATTGCGGAGAGCATTTACAAGTCCATTCTTGAGATCAAACAGGCATCTATGGGGAAATGATAAACATCAATTTCAAGGTATTTTTTTAATCAATGATATAATTTCTTCAACAACTTTATATACATGTGTTCCAGTCGTATTAGGCCATCTATCCTTAGGATTAATATCAATCGCTTTTGCTCTTCTAACGGCATCTTTAATTTTTCCGTGATATCTATCTACTTTTAATCTGGTTTTATTAAAAGAGCCGAGCTTTTCTTTCAGCATTTTCTCGATATCAATGCATTCATAAGATTTGCTATAATCAATATCTTCAAAGTGAATATATAACCAAAGTTCAAAACATGGATTACTTATTGCTAAACGAAAACCTTTTTGAACGCATTCTTGAGTAACTTTGTCTAATTCCCTTTCTGTCCAGTTATCTCGATCTACCATCAACCATAATTGGTCATCAGATTTTAGGTCATAATCATTTTTATATTTTTTAAGTCTTTCTAAAACATATCTAGGCGATGATGCCCCTGTTTCCGTAAATAAAACTCTAACCTGAACCAGATGATGCTTAAAAATACTAAAGTATTGTTTTTCAATATATGTATTTTCAGCAGCAATAATTATAAGCCGTGTATCTCTTACATGAGGTATAGTTCTTATTAAAGGTCTTTTTTTTCGAAAAGTTAAACTCATATTAATTATCCATATTAAAAAATGGTTCGATAACGGGAATTGCTCCAAATCTTCCATTCAAATAGCTTTTATCAATTCTTAAATCATTTCTTATTCTATATTCCACTAAAGATGACAATGAAGAGCTACCATTTTCATCTTTTTCAACTAACCAGAGTTCGTCACTTCTTAGCAGATCACCATCAAATAGACAGGTTTGATGTGAAGTAACAATTAATTGCCCTCTTGATTTTTTTGCAAGTGAAGTTTTTAAAAATATCTCAATAAAAAATTTACATAATAGAGGATGCATACTACGGTCAATCTCGTCAATAATATAAGTATTTTCATCCTCCTGTAAATGTAATAATGCAGGATACAAATGCATCAATCTTTGTGTCCCATCCGATTCTTCCTCAGTTTTAAACTTAATATGATTACCCTCATTATCTTTGTGAAAGAAGGATAATGAACTTATTAAATGAGCTTCTCCATCCTTATCTTTTATTACCGAATATAACTTGCCATTTACATAAAAGCTTATGGGTTTTTCAGTAGGCACATTGCTCAAATCATCTTTAATATTTTTTATCATTTCACCGGGCATATCAGCGAATATCGATTCCAACTTCAATTTTTCAGTATCCAGTTTAATCATTTGAATTCCAGTATCTGCTTTTCTTAGAAATTCTTTCAAATTTTCAATAAATTTTAAATTTGTATACGCATCTATCCTTAATTTCCGATATTTTGCATCAGGAAAAATGATTATTAGATTATAATAAAACCACTCATATATTGCTTTAAGTTTCTCAATGTTTTTTTCATATGATTCCGTCAGAAATAGCTGATTTGGTCTGGTAGTTTCTTTAATAAAATCCAGAATACTTCTATCGCGTCCTTTTTCAGCTAATTTATTACCAAATTCGATAACTGCTTTACCGTTTCTTGTCGTTCTCTCAAATAGCATAACTTCCCTATTGGTAAAATTTGCAAAGAGCCATTCTTCTTCAACATGTTTCTGAGTTACTGCAAATCCATAAGTATAGATTACACCTTTGATTTTAAAAATATACTCGAACCGGCTTGGTTTTTTATCACATTTTGAATCTAATTTAAATGCGATTGTATCAATACTTTCATTTCCTCTTGTTCCATTAATTATTAAATCCTTTGAAAACTTAAATGCTTTCACAAGATTCGATTTACCGGAAGCATTTGCACCATATATTGCTGCAATAGGTAATGATTGAATTTTTTTCCCTTGCTTATCTTCTAAAATATGATCTCTATGCTTTTTCCTTTTCGTTGGAATCATATTTAAAGTTGTTTCTTTATTAAATGACAAGAAATTTTCAACCGAAAATTGTAGTAACATTGTACTCCCCTTAATTTTTGTTGTGTTGCCAATATAATTAGTATTATCGGTTTTTGCAACCATATTATGAGATATTTTCACAAATATGTTAGATTAATTCAAATATTTTTACTTTTAAATTCGTTTTATATTATATATTCTAAATTTTTATACCAGCTTGCCCAATAAACTTAATTATTTCTTATGACCATCTTATATTTTTTGAAGATTCAATGTATGCAATATTTCATAATTCATTTGTGTTTTAAGAATCTTTTGTTTTTATTATTCTTTAAAGCAGTGTGCTAAATCTCAGAATCTGAAATATTTTCCCATTCATTATAAAAACCGGAGGAAATTAGAAAATTGAAAACCGAAATGGAAAAGTTATACAAAGTACGGCTAAACCGGTACTTAACGGCAATGCAGAATGAAAAACCTGACATGATCCCTATCCGTCCGTTTGCTGCTGAATTTACCGCAAAATATGCCGGGTTTACATGTCAGGAAGTAACGCACGATTTTAATATTGCTTTTGAAGCAGTACGAAAATGTGCAGCAGATTTTGACTGGGATGCAGTGGTAGGGAATATGGTATATGTCTGGACCGGCCTGACACAGGCAATAGGTTTGAAATATTACGGAATCCCCGGAATTGACATACCGCCCGATATTGGATTCCAGTACGTGGAACCGGATGAGGAAAATGCATATATGAAAGCTGATGAATATGATCAACTGATCGAAGACCCGACCGGATTTTTATATAATGTCTGGCTTCCGAGAGTATCAGCAGATATTGTCAAGACGGGAGAACCTGTAACATACAGGAATAACCTTGCTCTGGTGAAGGGCGGAATGGCAATGCTGAATTATTTTAATGCATTCGGGACACAAAACGAGCGGCTCCGGACCGAGTCAGGAACTGTGTCTGCAATTGCAGGAATTCTAAAAGCACCGTTTGACATTATTGCAGATAAACTTCGCGGATATATCGGGCTGACCATGGACATGGTTAAACAGCCCGATAAAGTCCTGAAAGCCTGCGAGGCACTGATGCCTCACCTTTACCACGTTGCTCTTACCAGTGCAGACAGCGAAAAAAAAGTGCCTGTCGGTTTCTGGATGCACAGGGGATGTGTGCCTTTCGTAAATCCGTCACAGTTTGAATCACATTTCTGGCCTACTTTAAAACCTATTATCCAGGAACTCTGGAAAAATGGTCACCAGACACTTTTCTATGCTGAAGGAGACTGGAATTACCATCTTGACAGATTTGCAGAACTGCCGGATAAAAGTATAGTCTATCATGTTGACAGAGGTGATATATTTGAAGTCTATAGAAAGATCGGTCACAAATTCTGCCTCAGCGGCGGCATACCAAATTTTATTCTTGGGTACCGACCACCTGACGAGGTACGCGAATACTGCAGAAAAGTAATAGATGGAGTTGCCCGTGATGGAGGCTACATAATGGATGCAAGTGCTATAATGCAGAATGATACAAGAGAAGAAAATTTGAGAGCTATGACCGACTTCACACGTGAGCACGGCGTATATTCATCAAGTACATTCATTCTGCCGGATGACAATACAAATGCCGGTTCTTCACTTAAGGAATCAGAGGACAGCGGTTTTGGAATGACGGAAAAACAACTATCGAAGGTAAAACCTGGTATGTGTATTCCGTGGGAAGAAAAGATAAGGGAACTGCCGGAGATATCCGGAGACGCTGAACTGGTGAAAAAAATATGGGGAGAAATAGACGGACTAGGGAACATGTTTATCTGGCAGTGTCTGCTTTCATTTTAAATAGACATCTTGCATCAACTAATTGTTTTTCGCTTATTGACCACCCTATTTATATTTAGTATACCTATAAATACAAAATCTTAAGAATTTCTATACTGGTAGATAAACTCCTGTAATTAATTGCAGATTTATAGAATCATACCTCCGATGGTCGATTTGATAAAATAATACAGGCACAAACTACCTGTATTAAATTTGAAACCAAAGATGAGAAATATCTCTAAAAAATATCTTTAGAAAAATCAAAGAATCGCCTTGTACTAATTCAATAATCTAAACAAACACAGTATACTCAATAAATAATTAAACAGAGTCCCCGGAGAAGACGAATCAAAAGGTTTTTAAAAACAGAGAAAATTAAAAAAACAAGTTACAGCGCTAATCTTATTTCATAGGTAAAATCTTATAAACGCCAGTCCCGCAAGTTGGGCAAGTCCCTTTCATTGCCGGCCTACCATTTTTCATTGTCACTTTTGTTGCATCTTTCATTTCGGTTTTTGCTTTACATTTTACACAATATGCTGTTTCTGCCATAGGATACTTCCTCCTTACTATTTAAGTTTATTAAGATTTTTCAAAATTATAAAGATGATATTAGTAATATTTTAGATTAAAAACAAGAAAATTTTCAAGATTCTTAATATAAAAAGAAAAAAAAATCAAGTTTGACTAAAATTTTGCCTTTTTTTCGGTTAATCGTGATAAAATCAACAGGTATTTCAGAAAAATCCTGTTTCATTTTATAGAAATTTGAGAAATACATTTCAGGCTGAATTTCAGAAAATATCAAAAATAACCACAGGAAGTAGTAATATTAGAATTCCTGAAATTGTAAGTTGCAATATTAGAAATACTAAATATATTGACATTTTATTTTCAATTTTTTATTTTGTCAATGATTCATCATCTTAACAAAAATTTTTGAAAAAAGTTTTTTTGAAAAAACCTGAAGATATTTTTTGATTTATTTTATTCAATATATCTCATTTCATATTTAATTAAGGAGGCCGCATGATTAAAAAGATTTGTATGTTACTTTGTATCATGTTACTTTTCCCGATAATTGCTTTTGGACAGTACGAGGTTGGGGATGAAGTAGCCAACTTTTCATTGACTACTACAGAAGGAACTACTGTGTCCTTGAGCGGACTTCAGGGAAAAGTCGTATTATTAAACTTTTTCGAAGCTTGGTGAGAGACCTGTAACGCGGAGTCTCCGCGTTTGGAAACACAAATTCACTGGAGATACAACCACAAAGGAGTAAGAGTATATGGGGTCAACACCGGTGAACCTCCTGAAACCGTAGCTGGTTATATTGCAACTCACAGTTTAACATACCCTATTCTGATGTACGGTGAAAACCTGTTCAGTCAATTTGGAAGCGGAATACCATATAACGTCATCATAGATAAACAGGGGCGGGTTCAATATTCTGCGGCGGGTTTTGATGAAGAAGCCATCCTGGAAATTCTGGATTCATTGACCGAAACAGTAGAAGATCCTTCTACTGAAAGTCCAACTGACTCATCTGATGATAAAGGAAGTTCGGGCGGCTGCGGAGCAGGTTCCTTAATGGGAATGACCATGGTCATGGCAAGTATTATTTTCATGAGAAGAAAAGAAGGTGATTCTTAAGAAAAACTTTTTTTCAACTTGATGAATATTATCTAAAAACACATAAATTGATATTAATTTCATAGTGTCCATCAGTTTTTTGCTATAAAAAAGGGCTTGGATTATTCATCCATGCCCTTTTTTTTTAATTATTCCTGATAAAATTAAAATCTTATGAATATAAAAACAGTTTATTCCCTGAAACTGTCCGGATTTATTTCGTATTTATTTAAATTGTTATAAAAATCCTTTCTCTCTTTACCTGCCATTTGTGCGGCAGCTTTAACATTCCCCTTGTTTATCTTCAATACAGTAAGGATATATTCCCTTTCAAACTCTGCCTTTGCTTCTTTGAAAGTTTTGAATCTATCCACCGGTTTATCAAAAGATATAAGTATATCATCTGCGTCGATCAGCTTACCGGAGGACATAATGACAGTGTATTCAATTTTGTTCTCAAGTTCTCTAATATTACCGGGCCAATGATAGGTCATCAGCTTTTCGATCGCAAATTTTGTGAATCCCTCAATATTTTTTTTCTGTTTCTTGTTGAATTCTTTCAAAAATTCTGCTGCCAGAAGAGGGATATCCTCCTTCCTTTCCCTTAAAGGTGGAAGATGTACAGGTATGACATTCAGCCTGTAGTAGAGGTCTTCCCTGAAGGAACTATCTTTGAGGGCATTTTCAAGATTTTTATTTGTTGCAGAAATAACTCTTACGTCAACTTTAAAAGACTGTGTATCTCCGACAGGTTTTATTTCCTGGTCCTGCAAAGCACGCAGAAGTTTCACCTGAATGGAAGGATCAAGTTCACCTATCTCATCTAAAAATATACTCCCTGTATGAGCTTCCTTAAAAAGCCCCTTCTTTGTTTCATAAGCGCCTGTAAATGCACCCTTAACGTGTCCGAAAAGCTCGCTTTCAAGAAGATTAAGCGGTATTGCCCCGCAGTTAATCGGGATAAAAGGGCTGTGATGACGTGCAGATTTATAATGTATTGCTCTGGCTATTATTTCTTTCCCGGTACCACTCTCACCCGTTATCAGAACTGATGCATCGCTTTCTGCAATTACAGGAAGTTTTCCGATAATATCCAATATGGACTTACTATTTCCGATGATATTATCTTCATATGACAGGCTCTTTATTTTATGCTGCAGTTTCTTTATTGTATAAGAAAGTGTTTCCTTTTCTATAGCCTTTGCGACCTTAGTTAAAACCTCGTCTCCTGTAAACGGTTTGACAAGATAGTCAAATGCACCGTTTTTTAAAGCTTCCACTGTGGTTTTAATATCATTATTACTGCTTGTAGCAATGATCTGAATTTTCGGATAGACCTTTTTTGTATTATGGATAAATTTAATTCCATCAAAATCAGGTGTGCTTATTTCCACAATAATAAGGTCAATTCCCTTACCAGATATTATCTGCAGAGCCTCATCAGTATTATTCTGGACAACTAATTGGTAATCAGCATTGCCGAGAAACCTGTGAATAAGGTTTACAGATTCCTGGTCGGTATCAATTACTAAAACTTTTGGTCTCATAAGATTTCTTTAATTTATTTAAAAATATTAACGATTAACACAACTATTTCTTTTTAAAATGATCATACCCTTTTCCGGTAAGCGGTCTTTCGTCTCCATTCTTTGAGACAAAAACTATCCCTTCATCTTTTACTATTTCACCAATTTCAAAGATTTCAGTTCCAAACTTTTCAAAATAGCTGTTTTTAACAGTGCCTGAATCCTTTTCGGGAACCGTAAATAAAAGCTGGTAGTCCTCTCCTCCGGTAAAAGAGAAGTGGAAATTTTCAGATTTGGTCGCTTCAAGAAATTTATTGAATTCCCGGGATACAGGTATTTTTTCTTCATAAATGACGGCTCCTGTCATGCTCTGGCTGCAGATATGTTTCAGATCCGAAGCAAGTCCATCGGAAAGGTCGATCATACTTGAGGCAAAACTGTTTTCTGCAATAAATCTCCCCTCCATTATCTTCGGTTCGGGGTGGTTATGCGCTTTTATAAGGTATCGGGTGATCTTTTCATGTAATTTTAGATCATTTAAAATAATATTCAGACCGGCTGCAGAATCACCCAGAAACCCGGTCGTAAATATTTTATCACCGGCTTTCGAACCGCTCCGGTAAATTGGATTATCTGCTGTGCCGTATACTGTAAAACAAATTATAAAATCATTTTTTGAATTTGTAGTGTCACCTCCGGAGATATTCACGCTGAATTTTCCCGCCAGTTTTTTAATACCGCTATAAAACCTGTCCAGGTATTCCACCGTAAATTTTTCAGGAATTGCTATTGATATATAAGCATCATGCGGAACCCCACCCATGGCGGCGATATCGCTCAAGTTTACAGCCAGAGATTTATATCCAAGGTCTTCGGGTGTTATTTTACCGGTAAGAAAATGGACGTTTTCCACCAGCAGGTCGGTGGTGATTAATCCGTAAATATTTTTATCGAGCATAAATACAGAGCAATCGTCTCCAACACCCTTAACAAGATTTTTGCCATAGGTTACTATATTTTCGCTGATCCGGTCTATAAGTCCAAATTCGCCTATTTCTTTCAGTTCCATCCTGATTTGGAAACAAGGGATCGTGACCCCTTGTTCATTTTCCTTTACGATTATGAATGTATAAATAATATAAGCTAAAACATTATTTTTTAACAGGATTTTTTTAATCAGCCAGACAGCTCAATAGCTAGACAGCCAGACAGCCAGACAACCAGACAGCCAGACAGCTTTTAAAATAAATATTGATTTTCCATTATCCTAAAATTATATTAAAGGGGTAACTTAAGAATAGGGGTATAGAAAGATGAAAAAACTATTTATTTCAATTTTAATTTTATTTATCGCTTTCACATTCTGTAAAAAAAGCGGCACAGATTCAAATACGAACACAGAAGACAAAGTTACTGTAGAGATCTATGTAACAGAGAACGGAGAGCCGAAATCTGCAATTTATGTCGAGGTTACAGCAACCGTAGCAGCCTATGTCTGGGATGAGGCTTCCCCAGAATATAATAGCGAAAGACTCCCTGTATCCGAGACGGAGGAAAAGGTGACTAATCAGTACGGACTTGCGACATACACTTATAACGACAAGTCACTTGCAGACGGTACAATAGTCGTTACAAATGTAAAACTGTACAGACTGGGCAGCGTAATTATCGAGGATTCCGATGCGAAAACTGTGAATAAAAATACAACAGTAAGATACTCTTACGAGATCGGAGGGAATTAATCCCTTTAGTAACATTTATACTATTGTTTCTGCAGACTCAGTGTATATTACTCCTCTTTCTTTCAATTCCTTCAGCATAAATTCAACACATTCCGGCTGCTTTCCAATGAACTCAGGAGCTGAAATACCTGTTTTCCTATATAAACCATTTAGTATCATTCGAGCAGCAACGGTTGCAGTGTACCCTGTTGTTTTTGCCATAGAATGTGTTTGAGTAGCTTCATCATAGCGGTCATATAATTCATAAGTATACCGGATATTTCTCTCGTCTTTTTTGCCCTCTACTATCACTCGTAATACTGTAATATCAATTTCTCCTTCTTCCAGCTTCCATTTTGGAAATAAAATTTTTGAAGTAAAATCTAATGGCCGAATCATTGTTCCATTAATTTCAATTTCCTGCCTGCTAAAAAATCCGGTTTCTCTCAGCATAGCCATCTTTTCAATATGCCCCGGGTATCTGAGAGTTTTTTCCTTCATGTTTTTTGCATCTATGGTTGTAATTAAAGTTCTAAGTCCATCACTATTAAATGCTTCAAGTGTGCCTATTTCATTAAAATTAATGTATTCAGCATCGGTTAGAGCAGGTTTGATCACAAGTTCCTTATTCTCCACAAAACGGGCTGGTCTGGTATATTCCTCAATCACATCACAAGGAGAAAATACAGCTTTATATTCAAATGGCCATTCCCTTTGTTCCGGCAACCCTCCAACTAATATTAGAACATTGTTTGTTTCATCCAATAAATGGTTTGCGTATCCAATTAGAACATTGCTCATACCCGGAGATACTCCACAATCCACCATAGCAATAACATTATGTTTTTTCGCCAGTTCATTTAGCGAGAATGGATCCTCGGGGAAAAAAGCTATATCAACCACATTTTTGTTAGCTTTTATGATCGTCTCCAGGGTTTGATACCCCATAAATCCCGGTAATGCATTAATGACAAAATCATATTTACTAATTAATGATTTAAGTTTCTCAGGTTTTGATAAATCCATTTGTATAGTAGTAATTGGATAATCGTTTCCAATTTTCTTTAATGAAGTTTCATTTATATCAGCAATACTTACTTGAATTTTATTATCTTTTGCCAGATCAACAGCCATTGGTTTACCGATTAAACCTGCGCCTAAAACTATTATTTTCATCTTATCCTCTCTAAGTTTATTTTTTAATAACAATATTATTTTTAATACAGTTTTTTTCCATTGTTACAAAATCTCCTACAAAAACAGCCTGCTTTTTAAACTGACGCCTAAGTAGAAAGGATTTTGAGATACAACCTGGTTAATGTAGGACTAAATTGGAATGAGCTGCAGGTATTATAATCCGGCAAAACGGTTTATATAATTCACCAATAGAGAAGAATGATTATAATTAATAAATATTTTTGTTGAATATCTGATTATTTCCATGATATTCCTTTATGGTAAAGCAGATCAATATCTGCATCAATCACATGTTAAAGCTACACAATTTGATGATTCATACAATATTTCAATACCATCGTTTGATTCTTCAAAATAATAACAAAAGGTGATTTTTCATAGCGCTTTTTTATGCTTAATAGGCATTGGGACTACCTGAGTAAAGTATAGACCATATTCAATTTTGTGTTTTATGGGTGTAAAAATCAAATTAGTCATTAGTTTAATTATTTTTCCTGAAGTAAAATGTTCGCCAGCTTCTTCATTGTTTTTTGACAGGAAATTTTTGGATGATTAGCTACGACAGCTCTCAATAGCTGGACAGCTCGATAGCTAAATAGCTCGACAGCTTAACAGCTCGATAGCTAGACAGCTTGACAGCTCGATAGCTAGACAGCTTGACAGCTCGACAGCTAATAAGCTATAAACAGCAAAGAGCATAGGGCAAAGAGCATAGAACTAATTACAGGAATGTACGAGAGCTCATTATCTGTCATTACGAGGAAGACACTGACAGCCTGTCCCGGTTTACCGGGAAAGCAATCTCATGGGATCAGCTCAATAGCTGACAGCTTAACAGCTAGACAGCTCGATAGCTTAACAGCTCGATAGCTAGACAGCTCGACAGCTTAACAGCTCGATAGCTAGACAGCTCGACAGCTCGATAGCTAAATAGCTCGATAGCTAATAAGCTCGATAGCTAATAAGCTCAAAAATAAATATTGATTTTCCATCATCTTAAAATTATATTAAAGAGGTAAAATAAGAATAGGGGTATAAAGAGATGAAAAAACTATTTATTTCAGTTTTAATTTTATTTATCGCTTTCACATTCTGTAAAAAAAGCGGTACAGATTCCAATACGAACCAAGAAGACAAGGTGACTGTAGAGATCTATGTAACAGAGAACGGAGAACCGAAATCTGCAATTTATGTCGAGGTTATAGCAACCGTAGCAGCCTGGGTCCGCGATGAAGATGCAGCAGACTGGAACACCGAAAGACTCCCGACATCCGAGACGGAAGAAAAGGTTTCAAATCAGTACGGGCTTGCAACATTCACTTATAACGACAAGTCACTTGCAGACGGAACGATAGTCGTTACAAATGTAAAACTTTACAGGCTGGGGACCGTAATTATCGAGGATTCTGATGCGAAAACTGTGAATAAAAATACTACTGTAAGATATTCTTACGAGATTGGAGGAAATTAGCCCCTGAAGAAATTCTTCATTATAAAGAATACATTAGCTGGTCTTTCCGCCAACCTTCTTGAAAAGTAAGGGAACCATTCAGTTCCGAATGGTACATATATTCTCACATTATAGCCGTCGGTTATAAGTTTCTCCTGAAGATCCCTTCTTATCCCGTACAGCATCTGGAATTCAAAGTCCTTTTTATTAATGCTATTATCCTGTGCAAGCTTAATTGCACCTTCGACCATTTTTTCATCATGAGTAGCAACACCAGGGTAAATTCCTTCTGTCAGCAGTTTCTTTGTGATCAGCAGGAAGTTATTATCGACATCTTTCTTTGAAGGATAGGCAACAGTCTTCGGCTCTTTATATGCCCCTTTACATATCCTGACTCTGGATTTAGATTTGTTTATTTTATCGATATCGGCTTCACTTCTGTACAGGTAAGACTGTATAACGATTCCCACATTATCATACTTTTCACGCAGGTTAAAGAAGATTCTCAAAGTCACATCGGTATGGTCTGAATCTTCCATATCTATTCTGACAAAATTATTATATTCAGCAGCTTTTTTAATTATTTTCTCGACGACATCCTGACAGGCCTTTTCACCAATATCCAGCCCCATCTGTGTAAGTTTTAAGGAAACATTGGAGTCAAGTTTTTCTTTTTCAATTGCGTCCAGGATCTCAAGATATTTTGCTGAAGAATTTTCCGCATCCTCTAAATTATTCGTATCCTCTCCTAAAAGATCAAGTGTAGCGGTCATTCCCTTTTTATTTAATTCCTTTATTGAATTTACAGCATCTTCAAGTGAACTCCCCGCAATAAACCTCCTGGCAAAACCGCCTGTTTCGCGCAAGCCATACTTTTCAAATACCCTGCGAATTCCCCTGCTTCTTGCAACACTTAACATTACTCCTCTTAATACATTCGAAAACATCTTTATTCTCCATGTTTAGTAATTTTTAACAAAGGTAATTCTGCTTTCTCCGGCTGACAAGATACTGCAGTACACAGCATATTTTAGGTGAATACAGAATAACAGCATGTACTTCCAGACAGATAATATAAAGAAATCATATATATTATTCAATATCCAAATACAGATTTGGGCAGAATTTGAGAAATTTTTCTCAAATCAGAAATAGAACCATTATTAGCAGCATCCGTTAAAAATATAAATTAATTGAGAAAAAAATGGTTAGCAGGTGAATTAACTGTACAAAAATAAAAAAGAATTGATCAGTCTACAATTCTGGGGATTTCCCATTTGTACCGGTACCAGAAATTGTCATCCATATCAGCCCAGTTCCCGCCGGTGAAGAGCCTGGTAAGTTTTTTGATGGTTTTCACATATTTTCTGGTTTCTGTAAAAGAATTATTATCCTTTTGGAGTTCAGATCTTATGTCTTCCCATCCGGCACCCCATTGTGTAATCCATTCTGCAGACACACGGTTATGACCGGCATTATAAGCAGCAAGAGACAGTTCAATCTGGTCAGGATATTTTTTGTATCTTTTTAAGAGATAAATTATATGTTTAATTCCGCCTTTAATATTTTCCTTGGGATCATACCTGTTCTTAATTCCCAGTTCTTTGGCAAGACTGCTGGCAAGCTGCATACCTCCGGCAGCACCCTTATGACTGCTCCTTTTAAGGTAAAAATCACTTTCAACAGCTCCGATAGATAAAATAAGCCCGGCACCTATAGAGAGAGAGTTAATGCCTCTTTTTCCTTTAAGTTTTTCAATACTTATTTTGCTTAGGTGATTTTCCACCATATCGGAGTTAAAAAATATCATTTCAACCCATTCTTTAATATCCTCTTCCCCGATATTTGGATTTACAGATGATATAATATCAGAGGAGTTTGCTCTTTCAAAGTTCTTTGTAAAAAGCTTATTGTAGCCATCCTGAGCTTTAAGAACCTCATTATTAACCAGACTGAGCCTTTCATCCAAAGCACGAATCTCAGCCCTTATACTCTTCTCAAATGCAATATGAAGAACATATGTAGAAAGAAAAAATATGAGAGCTACTATAAAAGAAAAACCCCATATAATCTTAAGAATAGTCGACGCTGAAATCTTCATAGTACTAAAATCCGAACCCTTTGTAATTAAAACAGTTCCTTTCACTACAATCCCCAAACGTAATGTTCAAAATACAATGTTGAAAAACCTTCTTTTCATTTTCGATTTTAAGGTCTCTTAATATATTGATTATGGTTATATATTTCAACATATTTTTCACTTTTTTAAATTCTTCCAACTGGATCGTTTTAAAAAATATTTTTTCATGTTAAATATTACAAACATATAATTTCCCTGTTTGAGTTCCGGAATAATTAAGTTTTTTTCATTACGGAACTTTTAAGTCCTTTAAAAACCACAGACGACAGGGGAATTTTTTAAATCTGATAATTTACAATATAACACAATTAGAGAGCTTTTTGAAAATCGACTCATTATTAGTTTGTGCCGAGAATAAAATGCAAACACAACTATTATATTTTAATTAAACAGTTACCTCTTTGTTCACTGTGGTGAAAAATTTAAATCAGGAAAAATGAAAAATAGTCAATTTAATTTGATTGAGGAAATATTTTTGTTTATATTTCATGAAAAATTTTACCTGATATGCATAGTTTTTCTATAGAAAAAGAACTCTGGAAGGGCGGTTACCGACATATTTGCGGTATAGATGAAGCTGGCAGGGGTGCAATTGCAGGACCTGTTGTTGCTGCTGCTGTGATCTTCAGAAACGAAATATCTCTGCCTGAAGTTGATGATTCTAAAAAACTTACTGCAAAAGTAAGAGAAAAACTTTACAAAGAAATTACTCTTAAATGTGATGCATGGGCAATAGGAAAATGTGAACCGCAGGAAATTGATGAAATGAATATATTGAATGCCACGATGCTTGCAATGAAAAGAGCCGTTGATAATTTACAGATAAAACCGGATTTCCTATTAATAGACGGAGACAGGATGCCAAAAACACCAATTTCATCAAGAACGATCATTAAGGGAGATTCAAAGTCATTCCTGATAGCAGCCGCATCTGTAATTGCAAAAGTATCCAGGGACCGCTATATGATAGAAATGGCAGAGACTTACCCTTCTTACGGATTTCACACAAATAAAGGATATGGAACTTTAAAACACATTAAATCGGTAAATGAAACCGGAACATCCAGGATACACCGGAGAACATTCCTGAACAAGATCCTTTATTCAACTATGTCAATACCGTATACGGATGAAAATGAATAAGCGTGAAAAAGGTAAAAAGTCGGAGGATATGGCAAAAAATTTCCTCCTTTCCAAAGGCTACAGGTTTATCCAGAGAAATTTTTATACTAAATCGGGTGAAATAGACCTGATATTCGAAGACAACAATGAAATTGTTTTTGTGGAGGTCAAATCATCCAAAGGTGACTATTACGGGCAACCTGAAGAACGGATAGACCGTACAAAGGTAAAAAGGCTGACCGGATCTGCAAGGATATTCCTGGCTGCAAATAAAATACATGACAAAGACTGCCGGTTCGATGTGATTGCCATATTATATGACGATGACAATTCGGCAAAGATAAATCATATAAAAAACGCATTCTGGGGCGATGAATCCAAAAATTAAAAAAATCGGTATATATTTTTTCGAATTAGGGAAATGGGTTGTAGTAATATGGCTTTTATACCCTGCGATCAACATAGAGGTAGGGAAATATCTTAATCCTTACAGGTTTATCGGAGGGATCACACTGTTTTTGATATTTCTCGGCAAGACTTTTTACGATGTATTCCTCGTTAAAATACTTCAAAATAAGAATAAATCCACAAAACAAGAACTTTTTTCTATGCTCGGAACTATTATCATTTTAACACTTGCGATTGCCTTGGTAATATTCCTCGTAGGCTACCTGATCTATACGAGTATGGGCAGTATTACCATGCCAGTGGAAGAATAATAATAAGTTTGATTTTTCTAAAAAAGTCATTAAATTTACTGCAGAATTCACAAAACATTTCAACTGATTTTAATAAAAAATAGACTTAGGGGAAAAAGTGCAATTGTGAATACAGCCTTTAAAACCTTTGTTTTTCCTTTTTTTATCTCACCGATAACTTTATATTCAATCAAAATTTGGAGTCACTAAAATGGGACTAAGAATTAAAATATTATCCGGCTTTCTGGTATTATCTTTAATGCTGTTTATTGCAGGTGTGTGGTCAATTTACGAACTATCAACCGTTGGATCTTCCGTTAAAACAATATTAGATGAGAATTACCAGAGTATTAATGCATCCAAAACAATGATCGAAGCAATCGAGCGAGAAGACAGTGCAATATTATTTCTTCTTTTGGGCAAATGGAAGGAAGGCAGGACGATAATAAATTCAGCCGATAGTCTGTTCAATGATAAACTTCAGTTTGCTTACACAAACATTACAATAAAGGGTGAAAAAGAATTTCTGGATGATATAAATGCTAAATATTCCATATATAAAAATATATGGGAAAAACCTATTGTAGATACTCAGAAAGAAGGTAATCTGGAATGGTATTTTGAAAAAGTACATGAATCTTTTTTGTCAGTAAGACATGCTATCGAGGAATTAATAAATATCAATGACCGTAATATGTACACTACATCTACAGAGCTTGAAAACAGAGCGAATCGTGCAATAATGCCGGGAATAATTGCAACACTTTCCGCATTAATTTTTACTATCATCTTTAATTACCTTGTTAATTATTTTATGGTAAGCCCAATAATAAAGATCACAAACAGTATTAAGAAATTTGAGGATGAGCAAATACCTTTTGAAGTAGAAATTGAGTCCAAAGATGAAATATATTTGTTAGCAGATACGATCAAAGGATTATGTGATTATATAAGTGTAAAGGATAAACACAGATGAGATATCACATTATTTTAAGATACGCTGCATTTTCACTTTTATTAAATTCCTTTTTTATGATGATTTCCTCACTGTTATCAGTTGTTTATTCAGATGGTGCCTTCATGCCTCTTTTTTACAGCGCAGTGGTAACAGCACTCTTTGGTATTTTTCCTTTAATATTCATTCCTTCAACTCGTACTATTACAAATAAAGAAGGTATTTCAATTGTTGTCGGAAGCTGGCTGTTATCCTGCATTTTCGGCGCACTTCCTTATATTCTTTTCGGAGGAGTTTTTAATTTTACCAACGCCTGGTTTGAAAGTGTGTCCGGTTTTACTACCACCGGTGCTTCAATTCTTACAAATATAGAGGACATACCCCAAAGTTTATTATTCTGGCGTGCATCAACACACTGGCTTGGAGGAATAGGAATTATTATTTTTGTCCTGTCTCTGCTGCCTTTTTTAGGGATCGAAAAATTAGTCCTGTTCAGAATTGAAATATCATCAATGGCAAAGGAAAATTTCAGGTATAGAGCCAGAAAAGCCATACAGATTATTGCTTTCGTATATGTTATATTAACCTTTGCCGAAACAGTTTTATTATACATTTTCGGCATGAATTTATTCGATGCTGTTACGCATTCTTTCGCAACAATAGCTACAGGGGGGTTTTCGTCAAAAAACACAAGCATTGCATTTTATAACAGTCCTTCGATTGAAATTGTCATAATAATCTTCATGATACTTTCAGGGATCAATTTCGCTTTATTGTTTACTGTGAGCAAAGGAAATATAAGGGAATTTTTCAAGTCCACAGTGGTAAAATATTATCTATCAGCACTTTTAATCGGGATAGTTATCACATCTATAAATATACATTCAAACAATTCGATAAACTGGTCAGATTCATTTCGAATTGCCGCCTTTAATATTATTTCGATAGGCACATCAACAGGATTTGCAAATGCCGACACTTCTGTCTGGCCATACTTAGCAAAACTTTTACTTATATTTTTCGCTCTGCAGTGTGCTTGTGCAGGATCTACTTCCGGTGGAATAAAAGTAGACAGAATTGTGATTCTTGGAAAAATATTCATTGCCCAGCTAAAAAAAACCATGAATCCAAATGCAGTTATATCTGTAAAAATGGATAATTCCGTGATAAAGGATGACCATACTATAAGTATTCTACTTTATATCTGTATGTATTTGGTAATAGTTCTAATTTCAACAATGCTGTTATCAGCAATGGGTGTTGACCTTACTTCAGCTTTCTCAGGGGTGGTCGCAAATATGGGAAATGTTGGACCAGGATTAGGAACAGTTGGATCGGCCGGTAATTATTTTCATATACCTTTTTTAGGAAAATGGATATTATCGATTGTGATGCTTCTTGGAAGGCTTGAAATTTATATACTTTTTATTTTCTTTACCCGTGTTCAATGGAGTAAAAAAATCTCTTATATGAAATAAGCATAGACCAAAATAGAGCTACAATCTTTACATCGAATCATTTTCTTGTTTTTGTATTTAGATAGAATTATATACAAAATTTCTATTTAAATCCCACGAAACAGCCTGTTGAGAGGTGTTCTTCAACTCAACAATTTCATGGGGCAAAGGTGCTGCGAAGTGGTTACTTAGTAAAAGAACACCTTTGTCAGCTGATTTATATTTGTTGCATTTCAGCCAGCAATTGGTATTATATTATAATTTTCACCCCAGTGCAACATCGAGTGTCATCATAATTGCAAAACCGAGCATTGCACCAATGGTCGGAATATCCGTTTCCCCATGCCTCTGAGATTCCGGTATTAATTCTTCTACGACCACAAATATCATAGCACCGGCAGCAAAAGAAAGCGCATACGGAAGAATAGGGCGGGCAATAATAACGGCTGCTGCTCCTATAACACCGGCAACCGGCTCAACTATACCGGAAAGCTGACCATACCAGAAACTTTTTAACCTCGATAATTTTTCCCTTCTAAGAGGCAGGGAAACAGCAAGACCTTCAGGAAAGTTCTGTATACCGATACCGACAGCCAGCACAATTGCGGCAGGTAGAGTAGCCGAAGGCAGACCTGCAGCGACTGCTCCAAATGCAACACCGACAGCCAGTCCCTCAGGTATATTGTGCAGAGTAATAGCAAGAACCAGCAGAATGCTTCTCTGCCAGGTGGTTTTAATTCCTTCAGCTTCCTCTTTGGGCAGACCAAGATGAAGATGCGGAAGTATTTTGTCAACACCCCACAAAAATGCGGCGCCTAACAGGAATCCTGTAGTAGCGGGTACCCAGGCAGGAATACTCATACCTTCGGACATCTCTATTGCAGGTGCAAGCAGCGACCAGTAACTTGCCGCTATCATGACACCTGCAGCAAATCCGAGCATACCGTCGAGTGTGTTTTTGCTGATATCTTTTTTCAGAAAAACACCTGCGGCACCCAGCGCAGTCAATCCCCATGTAAAACACGTTGCAATGAGTGCCTGGACAATCGGCGATAGGTTTTCAAAAAAACCGGTCATTTTATATTACCCCCTATCTTCTCTTTGATTTTTCTTCCAATCTTTTTTGAACCATTTCACTTTTTAACTCTCTTAGAGCATCTGAGGCAATCCATTTAGGCGCTTTTGAATCAATTTTTTTTATATCCACAGCAGTTTTAACGGCGTATTTGTTCAAATTCATATTCCGTTTCCCAATCTGTCTTAATGCCCAGTTAACAGCTTTCTTTACATAATTCCGCTCGTCAGAGGCTCCTGCTTTAATAACATTTAGATATGTTATAAAGGTTTCATCATTTGCCTCTTTATCATGAACTGCCATTACTGCAATCAGCGTAAATCCTGCTCTTTTAACAAACTCTTTATCACTGAGGACGTATTCATTAATCTTCTTGTAAACAAAATCCATTTTCCTGAATAAATGCAGGCATGTACCGTCACAGACAGCCCAGTTATCAAAATCACAAACCCATTTATCCATCTGGGTTTCAGTGACTTTTCCGGGATCCTCAATAAAAATTGCCAGCGCCCTCGCATCATGTATCCCAGATCCCCAAAGTTTTATAGCAAGCACATGATTCTTACCGATCTCCTTTGCCATACTTTTTAATACAGGAGCGCTGATTCCATAAGCTTTATCAGCAGTAATCCCATATCTTGCCATACCTTCCACGTTGCGTTTGTTATATAGTGATTCGAATTTTTCTATTATTTTTTCATAATCCATTTAAATTGCCTTTTATTGAGGGGAGTATATCATGTGAAAATCATTTTCAACATAATATCGGGGATAACATAAAATCAGAGTTGTAAACTGGTTATTAATACCAACCCTGATTTTCAAAAATATCATTACTGTCCGGTTAATTTAAATATTGAGATTCTTCTCCCGATTGCTCGGGATCAGAATGACGGAATTGCACAAATCATCAGCGTCATTCTGATCCCGGTAAACCGGGAGAAGTGAAGAATCTCATTGTTCAATTTATAATTGTCTTATCTTCTTTAACTTATTATAAAGAAATAAATCAGGTACTAAACATACAACTTATACCGGACAGTAATGCAAAAATATTATAAACAAAAAAATTATTAATTACGCCCACTTAATAAGCCCGGGCAGAAAATTTGTAGTTAAAAATTTATGATTCGGCAGCACCCTTAAGGAATACCCCATTAAACCGCTTTTATCTGAAGTTATTTCAGCTTTAAAAAGGTATTTTTTATCTCCGTTCTCCTTGTGAGGGATCATATTAACCGGGGTTGCATCAACAAGCAGTCCTTCCGCATCAACTGTCCCATGATAGACCTGGACAAGCACTTCCTCGGATGTCAGTTCACCCAGATAAACATCCGCATAAACGCTGAATTTTGTCCCGACTTTAATATCTCCTTCAATATCCGAATGAACGTTCTCAATTTTAATTTTTTCCCAGTTTTCATGCAACTTTATTTTCCATGCTGCGAGTTCCTTTGCATTAACAAATTTATCCTGACTCAATTCCCTGTATTTTGAAGCAGAATGAAAGTAATATTTTTCTGCATACTCCCTTACCATCCTGTTAGTATTAAAGACGGAGCATAAAGACATTAAAGTAGCTTTCATTTTATCGATCCATCCTCTCGGAAGGCCGTCTCTGCCTTTGCTGTAGAAGAGCGGTACGACTTCTTTTTCAAGAAGGTCATATATAGCATCCGATTCAATTTTGTCCTGTAATTCAAGATCGGTATAAGTTTCACCATGCCCGATTGCCCAGCCTAAGTCTATATTGCTGGCTTCATCCCACCATCCATCCAGAATACTCATATTCAAAACCGCATTGGCAGCTGCTTTCATGCCGCTGGTACCGCTTGCTTCAAGGAACCTGCGCGGTGTATTCAGCCATACATCAACACCCTGAACCATGTATCTCGCAATAGCCATATCATAGTCTTCAATAAAAACCACATACCTTCTGAACTCATCTGTTCCGGCATAATGGACTATCTGGCGGATCAAATCCTTGCCCGGATCATCCTTTGGATGAGCTTTACCGGCAAAAAGGATCTGGACAGGATTATCTTTATTTGAGAGGATATTCAGCAGTCTTTCAGGGTCTTTAAAAAGTAAATTTGCCCTCTTATAAGTCGCAAACCTGCGTGCAAATCCGATCGTCAGGGCTTCAGGGTTCAGGACTTCCTCCGCCTGTTTTAATTCAATAGGAAGCGCTCCCCTGTTTTTTAACTGATCAACAAGTTTTCTGCGTGTAAAAGCTACGAGCCTCTCCCTTCTTCTTTCATGAGTTCTCCACAACTCTTCCCCGGGTATCAGGTCAGCACTCTCCCAAACAGTCTGATTAGCAGGTTCGGTAACCCATTTACGCCCAAGGTACCTGTCAAATAGTACAGAAATATCATTAGATATCCAGGAAAGTGAATGAATCCCGTTTGTTACTGATCCGATCGGAATCTCATTTTCCGGGACGTTTTTCCAGACTTCTTTCCACATGTTTCTCGATACATTTCCATGCAGTTTACTCACAGCATTTGCACTATCGGCAAGTTTAAGTGCAAGAACAGCCATGGAAAAAGGTTCATTTTTATCATCAACATTCTGTCTCCCAAGACTTAAAAAATCTTCACGCGAAATTTTAAGATCATTAGTATAGTAATCTGAAAAATATTTATCCATCATAACAGGGGAGAAAACATCAATACCGGCAGGAACAGGAGTATGCGTTGTAAAAACATTGCCTGATTTTTCAGCTTCATATGCCTCCCAGAAAGAGAGGCCTGAATCGGTCATGCTAAGCCGTATTCTTTCAAGAGCAAGAAAAGCCGAATGCCCCTCATTCATATGGCAAACATCCGGTTTTATACCCATCCTGCATAAAGCCCTGATACCACCGATCCCCAAAAGTATTTCCTGTTTCATTCTCATCTCGATATCGCCGCCGTAAAGTTCCCTCGTAATCTTTTTATCCTCATCGCTGTTCTCGTCAATATTCGTATCAAGCAGACACAGAACAATTCTGCCTACATTAACTTCCCATACTTTAGCGGTAATTTTTCTGCCGAGGGTTTTTACATTTATTTTCAGGATTTCACCTTTTTTATCTTTTACAGGTCTTACTGCCATATTATAAAAATCATTGGTCGGGTACCTCTCACCCTGCCATCCGTTTACATTCAAATACTGCCTGAAATATCCAACCTGATAAAGCAGTCCAACACCCACAAGGGGAATGCCAAGTTCTGAGGATGATTTTAGATGATCACCAGCCAGGATTCCCAATCCCCCGGAATATATAGGAAGTGATTCGGTTATTCCGAATTCAAGCGAAAAATATGCAATTTTTATGTCTTTTGGATCTTTATGATTTTTCTTGAACCATGTACTTGATCCGAGATATTCTTTAAATCTTGAATATACTCTTTCAAGCTGAGTAAGAAACCCTTCATCTTTTTCAAGTTCATAAATTCGTTCCTGTTTTACCTTGCCAAGTAAAAGAACCGGATTGTGGTTAACTTCTTCCCAGAGTTCAATATCGATCCTTCGAAACAGGGAGATAGCTTCATGGTTCCATGACCACCACAAATTATATGCGAGTTCTTTTAAAACTTCCAGCTTTTTAGGTAAAGATGGTATGACCTTATAAGTACTGACAGGGCGCATTAAACCTCCAAAATTATACTAACTTTGGAAATTAGTTCCGATTGGCTTAAAAAGCAAGAAATATTTGTTAGGGTATCAGTTATCAGTCGCCAGTTATCAGTAATCAGTCGTCAGTATTGCGGCTGAATTTTGAACAAGGGATCATGATTCCTTGTTTATATTTCTATTTATTCTTTCTTTAATGTATAGACGCAGCATGCTGCGTCTATACCCTAAATATAACCTTAATTATGGTAGTAGATTACGACGTCACCCGCTAAGCGGGATCCTCGTAATGACGTAAAAATTTTTTTAGATGCATTGTCCGCCGCCGCCGGTGGGATGCTTCGCGCTCTGTAATAACACCAGTTTCCAGCTTCTACCTTTTCTTAATGTCTTTATATTTTGTTACTTTTCAAAGACATGCCTACGGCATTTCTCTACAATAATATATTCTCTGTGACTCAGCGTCTCTGTGGTTAATCTTTTTCTCAACTTTAGCCTCATTTTTATATCTCTTGTTGAGACAAAAAAGAAATTCTTGTTATTAAAAATTAATTATGTTAATTTTCAGCCTGAAATGCGGGAGAGAAATTATGAAAGGTGTGATAATTGCCGGGGGAACCGGTTCAAGGTTAAAACCATTAACAAATATAATAAATAAAAACCTTCTTGCGGTTTACAATAAACCTTTAATTTATTACCCGATTTTAACACTTAAGAATGCAGGTATTACAAGTATCCTTATCATATCAGGACGCGGGCATGCGGGACAGTACCTCGACCTTTTAGGTTCCGGCAAAAGCCTCGGTGTAAAACTCTCTTATGACGTACAGGAAAAACCCGGGGGTATTGCGCAGGCTCTGGGAATTGCCGAGGATTTTGCAGATAATGAAAAAATCGCCGCTATACTTGGTGACAATATTTTCGAAGATGATTTCAAAGAAGCAGTAGACGATTTCAGGAAACAGGCAAACGGTGCAAAAATTGTATTAAAACAGGTCCCGGACCCGGAAAGATTCGGTGTTGCGGAGATAAAGAATAATAAAATTACCAATATAGTTGAGAAACCCCGTAAACCAAAAACCAACTGGGCGGTAACGGGGCTTTATATGTATGACAACAAGGTCTGGGATATAATAAAAAACCTGAAACCATCTGACCGGGGTGAGCTGGAAATAACGGATGTTAACAATTTCTATGTACAACAGGGTACAATGAGCTATACTACAACGGAAGGTTTCTGGATAGACGCCGGGACATTTGATTCTTTATTGAAGGCAAATATTCTAATAGCGAAAAAAGAGAGAGGTGACCTGGGTTTTCTGGGGATTTAGCGGCAGCAAGGGGTCATGACCCCTTGTTCAAATACGTGATTTTACCTGTTCTAACGTCT
>JBHPGK010000003.1:0-55997 GCA_042570605.1 Candidatus Zhuqueibacterota bacterium | reverse complement strand
ATATTAATAGGTTAAATATCGAATACCAGAATTTGATCATGAACAACATACTTCTTTCAAGATTGTCCGGCTTAACCGGTGGGAAATATATTCATATTTCAGATTTTGATAAGCAGCTGCCTGATATAGCGATAGAAAAATTTGAAGAAGTGGAAGAGAACACCTTCTCAATTAAAAGAAGTATTACCGTTTTATTTATAATCGTATTTTTCCTGTCATTGGAATGGTTTTTAAGAAAAAGGTGGGGATTGCTTTGAAATTTAAGGATTTTGAAATAATACGGAAATTACTTTGTTTACTTATAATCGGAATAATTGTATCAACCTCATCAGCGCAATTTGAACCTTTATCAAACAATTTTTACAGTATTGAATATAATCTGAACAGTAAAGTATGGAACTTATACGAAAAAAAGGGGAACTCCTGGAAATCGATATTCAACAATGCTGCTTTTTCAATTACCATTGACAGTATTAAATATCAATTGAATTCCCCCTCATTTCGCCCTTCTCTCAGTAAAATCGTGACAAATGATGCGCTGGGAAGAGGTGAAAGCATCAAGATCACCTTTGCTGAAAGAACAAACAGATTTGAAGTAACTGCTCTTATCACTCTATATGATAATATCCCTTATCTGGCGATCGGTCTAACATTGAGAAACACTTCCGCTGACACGCTAACTTTGAAAGAAGCTGACCTGATTGACGTTAAAGATGATTTCTCAGGGATTTTCAGTGATTACAGGGAAGATGCAAAGATACTGATAAACGGTTTTCAATCATGGGGCAGATCTGAAGTACAAGACTTAAGTTCTGCTTTTGGTAATGAAAGTTACTGGCTGACGGCATTTTATTCAAAAAGAGAAAATTTTTTCAAGATTTTTGGATTTCTGACCAATACTGTCTCTACGAACAAATTTAAATTTAATCTGAATGAAGAAATTATTCAGTTCAGATCTACTTGTGATTTTTATAAAAAAGTTTTATATCCCGGTGATGAATTGGCAGGAGATAAACTGGTAATAGTAGGGGGAGAAGACATATACCGGTCCCTGCAGGATTTCACAAAATACGCAAATACCCTGTCAAATGAGATGAATATCAGAGATTACAATTTTATTAAATCCAATATAGATATTACTTCAATTCCTTCGGGTTGGTGTTCCTGGTACTATTACTATACAAATGTAACCCAGGCCGATATTATAAATAACCTGAACTTTGCTAATGATGTTTTCAAGGAATACGGGCTTGAATATATTCAGATCGATGACGGATATCAGGTATCAGCCGGTGACTGGGAGACAAATGAAAAATTCCCTGACGGGCACCGCTGGCTTGTTAATCAAATACATAATGCCGGCTTAAAAGCCGGACTCTGGGTGGCTCCATTTGCAGTGTCGGAAAGATCTCCGATTTTTTTTAACCGGCCGGAATGGCTGCTGAAAGACGAAAATGGTGAAAATATAGTCGTGTTTAACAACCAGAGCTGGGGAGGCAACATATACATTCTGGACCCAACAAATCCGGAAGTTTATGAATGGCTGGTTGTACTGTTTTCAAGGATCGCAAATATCTGGAACTACGATTACGTAAAAATAGATTTCCTCTATTTTGTGACGCTGGGTAAAAAGTTTTATGAAAATGTTACACCGATCGAAGCTTACAGGACAGGTTTAAGGGCTATAAGAGAAGGGGTTGGTTCGGAAAAGTTTATTCTGGGATGCGGAGCACCTCTTTTTCCGTCCATTGGATTTGTAGATGGAATGAGGATCGGGACAGATGTTCTATCATCCTGGGAAGGGATAATCCCGTGTGCTGAGTCTGCCGCAAACAGGTCATATTTACATCAGAACCTCTGGAATAATGATCCGGACTGTGTGGTGATCAGAGAACCTCTGAATTTTGTTGAAGCCACAGCATGGGCTTCATTTGTGGCACTTTCCGGAAGTATGAATCTTTTCGGGGATAACCTTACGGAATTAAATCATGAAAAAATCGATATCCTTAAAAAAACTCTGCCTGTCTATAATAAACCATTCACTCCCGTAGATATGTTTGATCTGAAACCAGGGATAAAACAGGGTATAACACCTCTTTATGGTGAAAAGACTTTTGATATTGAGCTTCCGAATAAATGGTTCTTTAAAACAGGCGACGATCCAGAATGGAAAAATACCTCTGTAAATGAGATGGACTGGGATATTATAGACATTCCGTTAAACTGGGAAAATGCAGGTTATGAAGATTATGACGGTTATGCATGGTACAGGGCGCATTTTTCAACAGAAGATATAACGCCGCAGGATCTGAAGATTCAGATTGGGAAAATTGACGATGCAGATGAGGTGTATTTAAACGGGAAATTAATTGGAAAAACCGGGGAATTCCCGCCTGATTACCGCTCGGAATATGCAAAATACAGAACATATTCGGCTTACCAAAACGATCTGAACTGGGAAGAGGACAATATTCTGGCAATAAGAGTTTATGACGGAGGCGGTTCGGGAGGATTATATGAAACCGTCCATAATTTCCCGCCTGAGATATATCAATTATCTTATGAGAAAGATGATCAGACCACATATATTGTTGGTATTTTCAACTGGAAAGATGAAGTGTCAAGATACAGCTTTTTATGGTCTGACCTGAAAATACCATACTGGGAGTCCTATCTGGCTTACGATTTCTGGAATAATAATTTTATGGGTGAGATCCGGGATACTCTGAATATTTCCTTGAATCCAAATTCCTGCAAAGTGCTTTCTATAAAAAGGAAACTTGATATCCCTCAGATAGTCTCGACATCAAGACACATTACGCAGGGCGCAGTTGATCTGAAAAGAGTTTCCTGGAACAGCGAAGTAATGGTCTTGAACGCTGAATCAGAAAATCTGGTGATAAGTGATGATTATTCAGTTACTGTTTATATACCGGAGGGCTTATCCTTCGTAAAATGTCAATCAGAATTTGAGCATGAAGTTTTCCAGATTGATGAAAATACTATTCAAATTACTTTTAAGGTTACAAAAAATTCGTTTGAATGGAGTTTGCTTTTTGAACAGAAACTAAATGAAGGGTGAAAATATGAATTTTACGGAAATTGAGAAAATTATTTTAACTGTTGTTACTTTTCTCGCTTTTTCGGTCTTTATTTACGCTATTTTCAGAAAAGCCAAATATATTTTTTCAGGGCAGCCTGAAAACAGGTTTAACAGTTTACTCAAAAGATCTATTAGAGCTTTCACTCAGGTGGTTTTTCAAAGTAAGGTAATTTATGAACGTCCCTTTTCAGGGATTGCTCATTTTATCATATATTTTACATTTATTCTTTACCTTCTTGTAACAGTTGATCATTTCTCTGCAGCATTCGGCAGTCCAATCCTGGGCACTGGATCTTTTCATTATTACTATTATCTTATAGTTAAAATAGCGTCTGTTTCTGTACTGGCAAGTGTTTTATATTTCGCAGCACGAAGATTATTTGTAAAACCCAAATTTTTCAATTACCCGCCAACCGAATCATTGATCATTCTGTCATTTGTATCATTACATATGATAACATACTTAATGCAGGAAATAGGTGATCCGCAATTTGAGAAAATTGCATGGTGGTCACACACCGCAGTATTCCTTCTGTTTATGGACTATTTTTTGTTTTCAAAACACAGACATCTTCTGGCAGCCCCTATAAACATTTTCTTCAAATCTTTTCGTTTAGGTCAGATCAGAGCACTTGATCTTGAAGACCTGGATAAAGAGGATTTCGGGATAAATACCGCAAAAGATTTCACATGGAAAGATAACCTCGACGGTTTTTCATGTATTCTCTGCGGAAGGTGTACAGAGGTATGCCCGGCTAATTTCAGCGGAAAAGACCTTAATCCAAGAGAGATCATCTGCAGCAGTAAGGATGCTTTAATTAAAAGTAAGGATGAAGAACCTGTTATCGGAAAATTTATTGATAACAAGGTGATCTGGCAGTGTACAACCTGCGGGAGTTGTGAGATGGTCTGTCCTACAGGGAACGAACATCTCCCAAAAATAATAGGTCTTAGGAGATACCAGGTTGCAGAATCAAATTTTCCTTCGGAATCCAACGCGGTTTTTAACGGAATGGAAAAGAATTCCAATCCCTGGAATTATGGATTCCATTTAAGGGAAGAATTTATTACCAAACACAAACTTCCTTTCTTTTCAGAAGATTCGGACTATCTTCTTTTTATTGGATGTTTTGGCACTTTTGACCAGAATTATCAGAAATCCATTATGGCTTTTATTGAAATTTTGAGAAGATTCAACGTCAGCTTCGGGATACTTGAAAATGAATTCTGCTGCGGTGATCCTGTCAGAAGACTTGGAAACGAAATGCTTTTCCAGATGGTTGCGGAACATAATTCAAATACGATCAAGGAACGGGGTATCACAAGAATTATTACTGCCTGTCCTCATTGTTTTCATACGCTTAACAATGATTATAAAGATTATAACCTGAGCCTTGAAGTCATACATCATTCTGAATTTCTAAATAAATTGATCAATTCGGAAAATCTCAATTTCCCAAAAGAGAATGACGAGAAGTATGTATACCATGATCCTTGCTACCTTTCAAAATATAACGGTATCACAGAAGCTCCGAGAAACCTCATGAAATCTATAAATGCCGGGCTGTTAGAACCTGCTGACAGCGGTAACAGGTCTTTCTGCTGCGGAGGCGGAGGAGGAAGGCTTTTCCTTGAAGAGCCCGATGGGGATAAAATCAATCATATCAGGTTCGACGGACTGATTGAAAAATCCGGTAATATTATATCCGGATGTCCATACTGCCTGACAATGCTTAAAGATGCTGCAGGTGATAAAGATATGGCTGAAAAATCAAGGATTATGGATATTGCAGAAGTAACTCTCGAAAGGATAAAAAAACTTCAGTAGATACCATACTTTACTCTAATATGACATTATATGTATACGAAGTATTCGTAGCAATTGAAATCTCCAGGTCTTCTACCGTTTTCATAACACCATAAGTTGCATGCCTGACCTCGACAGCAGTCAACAGGATTACATCCTGCCCAATAAGTTTTCGGTTTACATATTTTATCGATGCCACACCGTCATTACCGGTCTGGATCGTATTGGTATCGGAAATCGGATTGGGTCTGGTATTACCGAGATTATAAGTATCGGAAACAGGCTCATTTATTGTACAGGTAACTTCACAATATGCATTAAATAATGGAGCGCCTGCTTTTTCAACATATATCTGCACAGTGATCTCATCTTTTATTGTATCATTATCTGTAGAATTCTTTTTACAGGAAGAAAATATAATTGTAAAAGACAAAAATGTCAGAAATATTTTTTTCATTGTAACCCCCTGTTATTATAGGCAATATCGAAATAGAATATAATATCTTAATTGCCACATATCAAGCTTTTTGTTGTTATTTTTACCGGAGATATTAATATATTTGAGAATTTTCAAAAATCTGCAGGTATAAATTTCTTGACATTATCGCTGAAATATCCTTAAATTATAGTTTGAAATTTTAATAGAGGACTTACTAATGGGAACATTACTAATATTTTTGCATATTTTGATAAGCGTGCTGTTGATGGTTGTAGTCCTTCTTCAATCATCGAAAGGCGGCGGATTAGCCGGTGCATTCGGAGGTTCCGGCGGAATGGGCGCTGTTTTCGGAAGCAGAGGTACGGCAACATTTCTGAGCAAGCTGACAACTATCCTGGCAGTGCTGTTTATGTTGAGTTGTATAGGTCAGAGTTTATACTCCAGATCACAAGGCAGAACAGCCCCAAGAAGTGTAATAGAGCAGGAAAGAGATAGAAGAGCTGCAACATCACCGGCAGCATCTTTACCGGGTATTCCCAAAACAACAGAGAATGCTGCTCAAATTCCAGCTCAAAACACTGAACAAGATAAACCTCCTGTTCAGGAAGAGAATAAGTAGCTACATAAATTTTTTATATTTTTTGAACCATACTGCCGGAGTGGTGGAATTTGGTAGACACACTGTCTTGAGGGGGCAGGGTCCTTCCGGGCGTGCGGGTTCAAGTCCCGCCTCCGGCACGAAAAAAGCTCTTGTTGGTTTTACAATAAGAGCTTTTTTTGTCCACTTTCACTCTATCATCTATTTTCTATCATTCCAAAAGCTTTTTTCGAGTTGAATGAATGAAAGATGATAGAATGATAGATGAATTCCAAAACGACTGATATTATTAATTTAGTTTTATTGGCCTGAGTGCAAATGAGGGCTTTTCTTTTTCCCCTAAATACGAAGAACGAATTTTTACAATTCACCTTCTATCGCAACCCCAGTAAAAATAATATCTCAGAATACTTTTTTTGAATATTGATTTCACAGCACAAAAACAACAAAAGTTAATAAATTTTATATCTAAAAGTTGCGCAAGTGTATGCATTAATACTTGATAATTACGTGTAATTATATTAAATTTTAGCCTGATTTCTGAAAACAAACTAACGGAGGTTAAATTGAAAATAGCAGTATGTATGAAAAGTGTTCCCGATACGGAATCCAGGATCAAAATTGTTCCTGAAACCAACTGGATCGATGAATCCGACCTGAAGTTCATTATTAATCCGTATGACGAGTATGCAATAGAAGAGGCTTTAAAAGTTAAAGAGGCAGCTGGAGGTGAAGTCACCATAATATCAATTGGACCTGAAAGAGCTTTAACGGAAGTAAGAAAAGGTCTGGCAATGGGTGCTGATAAAGCAACTCTTCTAAAATGCGACAGGATACTTTCTCCATTTCCAACCGCCAGGGCACTCGCAGATGAACTGAAAGAAGGCGGATACGATCTGATATTTTTCGGAAAACAGGCTGTGGATGATGACAGTACTGCTGTAGGACAAATGGTTTCAGAGTTACTTGACATTCCTGTTATCACTCATATTGTTAAACTTGAAGTTAAGGATAATTCAATAACAGTAGAACGCGAACTGCAGAAGGGAAGAGAAGTTATCGATTCTTCACTTCCTGCAATTGTAACTGCGGAAAAAGGACTTAATGAACCCAGATATCCTTCCTTAAAAGGAATGATGATGGCAAAAAAAATAACAATTGATACAAAAGAACCTGCATTTGAGGAAAATGGTATTGAAATTCTGAAGATCGAATATCCTCCTGAAAGACCCGAAGGGCGAATTATCGGTGAAGGTGCTGAAGCAGTCTCCGAACTGCTCAGATTACTTAAAGAAGAAGCTAAAATAATCTAAATCAATCGAGGTATAAAATGAGTCAGAATGTTTTTATATATTGCGAAACTAATGAAGGAAAATTAGCAAAAAGCAGTTATGAAGTCTCCTCTACCGGTAGAAATATTGCTGCACAAACCGGCGGGAAACTTACTGCTGCGGTTATAAATTGTGATAAAGACCAGGTCAATTTGCTGGCTGATTACGGGGTGAATAAAGTACATAATATCACAAACGAGAACTTAAAAGATTATACTACCGAAGGATATGCAGCTGTTTTAAAAGAAGTAATTGAATCGGAAAATGCTGAAATAGTAATAATGAGTGCAACACGGCTGGGCAAAGACCTCGCACCAAGACTGGCTGCAAAACTAAATACTGACCTCGTCCCGGATGTAATCGAGTTGAAATGGGAAGGCGGTTCATTGATCGCTAAAAGACCGGTTTTTGCGGGCAAGGCACTGATTACTGTAAAGCCAAAAATGAATCCCCAGTTTGTAACCATCAGGCAGAACATTTTCAAACCTGAACAAGCAAAATCTTCTGATTTTGAAGCAGTGGAGACAACTCCTTCGGCAGCATTAAATATCAGGACTGCCGTAAAAGAGATACTGAAAGAAGCAGGGGAAGTGCTTGATGTAGCTGAAGCAGATATCATTGTTTCAGGCGGCAGAGGGATTAAAGGACCGGAAAACTTCAAAATGCTCGAAGACCTTGCATCATTTTTTGGTGCTGCAGTAGGTGCATCCAGGGCTGCAGTTGATGCCGACTGGATCGACCACAGCCATCAGGTAGGGCAAACCGGGAAGGTTGTGAACCCGACATTATACATAGCCTGTGGGATTTCGGGTGCCATACAGCACCTGGCAGGAATGCGGACATCAAAATATATTGTAGCAATTAACAAAGATCCAGATGCTCCTATATTTAAGATTGCTGATTACGGGATTGTAGGTGACATTTTCGAAGTAGTTCCCGAAATGGTCAAACAATTAAAGGAGATGCAGTAATTATGGATATATATGAAGTAATAAATAAGAGAAGAACCATAAGAAAATTTCAGCAGAAACCGATACCTGAAGACATTTTAAAAAAACTGATCAATACTGCAAGAATAGCACCTTCAGGCTCAAATATGCAGCCGCTGAAGTTTATCGTGGTAAACGAGGAAGAGTATCTTAAAAAGATATTTGCTCACGTCAAGTGGGCGGCATACCTTGCTCCGGGTGGTAATCCGGAAATTGACGAACGGCCGACAGCATATATTGTTGTTTGTATCGATAATGATATTAGGCGTGTGACTCCTGAGAGTGACGCCGGGGCTGCTGTCGAGAACATCCTATTGGCAGCAGTTGCAGAAAATATCGGTTCATGCTGGATGAAAGCTGTTGACAGACCCGAAATAAAAAAAATATTAAATATTCCCGAACAATATGATATCGATTCTGTAGTCTCTCTCGGATATCCTAAAGAAGAGTCGGTTATGGAAGAATTGGCTGATTCTATAAAATACTGGAAGGACGAAAAGGGGATCATGCATGTGCCCAAACGGAAACTTGATGATATTTTGTTCTGGAATAAAATCACAAAAGATATTTGATGAAATTCTATACTTCAGTAAATAAAAAGGCTTGATTCTAAACAAGCCTTTTTTATTTTAAACTAAATATATTTCAGAAGCTATAATATGTTTGCCAGAAGCTGTAAAACCGGAAAAAATGTTATTTTAGATTTCCTTCTATCTCTTCAGCTTTAAAGCCGATTTTATGGAAAGGATTAACAATACTGGATGCTACGTTTTTAACATGGGAACTGATCCTCTTTAAAAAACGGAAATATAATGCAAGAACAATTCCTTCTCTCGTACTAAATTCGCTCTTTTCTTCCTTTGTCATTTCATCTAAAATATCATTAATTTTTTTGTTAATCTGTGCATTATCATCCATTATTTCTTTAGCTACCTTAATATTATACTTTTTAAAACAAGAAATAAGATCCTTAAAATTCTTAGTAAGATTTGTCTCAATATTTTCTAACATTTCTTCGTATTTACCTCCTTCAAGGGTCATAGGATAATTAACTGCCAACTCTGAAATATTCTTCGTATAATCCCCTATTCTTTCAATATTGATTATTATACTAATTAATATCAAAGATGGAGCAACATCAGTTGGATTAGAAAAAGCGAGATGAGTCATGACCTTTTTTCTTACATCACGTTCATATTCGTTGATCTTCTTATCATAGGCATAAATATCAAAATCGAATTCTTTTCCAATGCTTTTTCTTAAAAATGAAACTGATTTTTTGAACATCTCCAGATCCATTTCAAGCATCTTATAACTTAACTCGTATGCCTGCATCAACAAATTTTCCTTTCGGAAAATATCAAGTATTTTATTGAATAACAATGTAAAACCCTCCTTCTTAAAATAAATATATCAATAGAACCGGTATGATGAAAAACAAGGTAATTATATAGGCTATAACAAAATATTTCTTTTCAGTACTTTTTTCAGCAAATTTCTTGGCTAAAAATATCGGGATTTTCCTGAATGGATAAATTACTAAAATCCCTGTGAAATTAAATATAAGATGTGCAAATGCCACAACTATTGCAGAAATATTATTACTTGCACAAGCAGCAAGTAAAGCTGTTACTGTAGTACCTAAATTTGCGCCCAGTGCGTAGGGAAAAACCTGATATAAAGTCAACACTCCGGCACCTGCCAATGGAATTACTAATGATATGGTAATAGAACTGCTTTGAACTACAGCTGTTAGAACAAGCCCGAATAAAAATGCTCTAATGGGAGTATTAAAAATCACTTTATCAAAAAGGTTTTCTACTTTATCAATTACCAGCTTTTTTATAGTTTTTACCATATTTCTCAATGCAAAAAACAAAATGAATAGAGAAATTATAATGAGCAATATGCCGTTTTGACTTGCCAGATTTTCAATAACTCCATTAACCGGTTCCGTAATTACTTTTATCGGATTGGCAAATTTCAAACCTCCGGCATTTTCAAAAAGGTTTCCTAAATAACCAGCCGTTTTGCCCAGAAAATTAGTAAAATACTGGAATGGAAATATTATAATAACCGCCATTATATTAAAAAAGTCATGGACTACTGAAGCGGAGAAAGCCCTCCTGAACTCCTGATTTCGCGATATATGAGCTAATGAAACCAAGCCATTTGTAACTGTTGTACCGATATTTGCACCCATAACAATGTAAATCGCATTTTCAACCGATATCGCACCACCGCTAACTATTCCGATTAAAATACAAGTTGTTGTAGATGAACTCTGAATAATACTGGTACAAAGAATGCCGATAAACAAACCAATAAACGGACTTGAAGTAGTTATCATTAAATTTTCTGCAAATCCCTCTCCAAGAAACTTTAATGAATTACCTAATAAAGTTATACTTAAAAAGAAAAGATAAATAGAGAAAAGCAGAAAGAATATTCTTAATAGGGTTTTGTATCCTTGCGGTATTTCCATATTGTGAAAATTTTCTTAAATACTTTGAATTTTTAATATATGATTTTTTATGAAAAAACCAAACAATTCAAAAAATATTTTTGTTAAAAATCAGAAATTTGTTTTTGTCCGGGCTGGTACTGAAGGTTAAAATTTAATTTTCGATCTCTTCAGCTTTAAAGCCGATTTTATGAAAAGGATTAACGATACCGGATGCAACATTTTTAACATGTGAGCTGATCCGCTTCAAAAAACGGAAATATAATGCAAGCACAATCCCTTCCCGGGTAGAAAAATCGGAATTTTCTTTTTTCATCAACTTTACAAGTATCTTATTAATCTCTTTATTAATAAGCGCATTTTCATCCATAATTTTCTTAGCAATATTAATGTTGTAATTTTTGAAGCAGGAAATTACGTTCTCAAAATTCTTTGTCAGTTTTATTTCAATATCAGCAAGGGTCTGTTCATACTTACCGCCTTCAAGGTTATCTGGATAGTTTACAGCTAATTCCGTAATATTCTTAGTGTAATCACCTATTCTCTCAACATCAATAATTATACTAATCAGAATTAAAGACGGAGAAACATCAGTTGGATTGGAAAGAGCGAGATGAGTCATTACTTTTTTTCTGACATCCCGTTCATATTCATTGATCTTCTTATCATAAGCATAAATATCAAAATCGAATTCTTTTCCAGTACTTTTTCTTAAAAATGAAACTGATTTTTTGAACATCTCCAGATCCATTTCAAGCATCTTATAGCTTAACTCATAAGCCTGCATTAACAGATTTTCCTTGCGGAATATATCTATTATTTTACTAAATACCATCACTTAAACCTCCAATTAATAAACACATAAATTACCTAAAATATATATATTAATAATATTGGAATTAAAAAATAAGCCGCTATAACATATGTAACAGCTAATACTTTTCTTTCCGTTCCAATTTCTGCAAATTTTATTGCCAAAAATATGGGTATTTTTCTTATTGGCCAAATAATAATAATTCCTGATATATTAAATAGAAAATGAGCACATGCAACGATAACAGCAGAGACATTATTAGTAGCGAGCGCTGCCATTAATGCCGTAACAGTTGTTCCAACATTTGTCCCTAAAGTATAAGGAAATATCTGGTATACAGTTAAAATACCGGCACCTGCAAGTGGTACAATAAGAGAAGTAGTAATAGAGCTGCTCTGGACAACAGCAGTTAATAAAAACCCAAAAAACATTGCAATTGCTGCATTTTTAAAGATAACTTTATCAAATACTGCTTCAACTTTTGCAATAACAAGTACTTTTATCGTAGAAACAAGATATTTTAATGCTATAAAAAGAAAAACCAGGGATAGAATTAAAGTTACTATCCCGTTTTCAAAAGTAATTTTACTCAGGAGTTCAATTACGGGACTGGTGATAACTTTAATAGGGCTGGCAAATTTTAATCCACCGATATTCTCGAATATTTTTCCCAGGAATGTAGCTGAATCATATAGAAAATTTGTAAATAAATGTATTGGTAAAATTATTGCAACTGCAATTATATTAAACATATCATGAACAACTGATGCGGCAAAAGCTCTTTTGAATTCCTGCCCCCTCGTGATATGAGCCATTGATACCAGAATATTTGTAATAGTCGTACCAATATTTGCTCCCATGACTATCGGGATAGCATTTTCAATTGTCATTGCACCACTTGCAACAAGAGTAACAAGAATTGAAGTCGTTGTTGATGAACTCTGGATCAAACTTGTGGTAAGAATTCCTATAAACAACCCAACAATAGGATTTGATGTGGTAGCGATTAGATCTGCTGCAAAATCTTTTCCGAAAAGTTTGAGAGAATGGCTCATCAATTGAATACTTAAAAAGAAAAGGTAAAGTAAAACAAGCAGCAGAATTAAATGAAATATTGTTGAAGTTCTTTTAGATATGTTCATCTGTCATTAATCATTTTATTGAATAATTTTAAAGGATTAAATTTAACACTATTCAGGAAAATTTCAAATCAAATTCTTAATGATACCGGCTAACATGAAATTATATATGAAGTTGAAAAGAATTTTTCATTTCAGGCAATAATAACCTGAAACGCTTCGATGCAGTCCTTTTTTACTTTATCCCTGCGGGAGCCTGCATTGTAAAAATTGATTGTGATCCCAGGGTAAAAATCCTCAAAGATATTTACCATTCCCTTTACAAATGCCCTGCAGTATATATTACAGATATCCCTGTGGGGTACACTCACTTCCTTTTCAGCTTCAATTGTAATACAGGTGACACCGATCTCAGTCATTAAAAAGACCGTATTATCTTCTGACCATACTTTCGGCAGGTTGCCTCCCCGGTCTTTAAAGTAGCCATGCAGAAAATCTGAGATCCCTTTCACCGGATCTTTTTTGAATTTTTCATAAGAAAATCGTTTATTCTCTATCAATTTTGTCAATCTCTCAAATCCCGCCTCATAACCGGTGTTAAAATAATAATTTCCGATTACCCTGAAAGCAGAATCACCAAATTCATTAACTAAAAGGTTAATATTTTGGAGTTCATTTTTTCTCGTAGAAAATTGCAGACTGTCGATGCTTTTTTTCCCACCGGACATTACTTTTCTCCTTTTTGTATAATTTTATATTTTTTCAGGATATATTCAACCATTTTTTCTACAGGATCAAATCCCAGAAGTGGAATATAATCCGGTGTAAAATTTGATGTCGCATTTACATCAATAACATAATTTATACCTGATTCAGTTTCAATAAAATCAATGCTTCCCATCTCAATTTCAAGAAAGTTCATAATTTTTATTGAATCCTCTTTAATATCTAATGGACAATCATTATAGACTTCATACCTTGATGCAGTAGAATAACTGCTGACACCACCTTTACCCAGATACCTTTTAAGAACTGTCATTATTTTACCATCTACAATTTCAACCCTGGTAGTAAATTCCTTAACAGGTTCGATAAATTCCTGTATAATCCAGCAATCAGATTCAATTTTAATATTTAATTTCTGTAGATCACCGGCATTTCTGATAATATTCAGGTCAAAAGACCTGCCGCCGCAGTCTTTTTTTAGCACAGCCGGAAAACTTATTTTTTTTATAAAGGAATTAATGCTTTTTAAATCACCAATAAAATAATATTCAGGGATATTAATTTTAATTCCTAATAACTTGTCATATGTTTTAACCTTACTGCAGTCATAAAGAAAAGCATTAAATGAATTGATGACAGGGATCTTTAAATTATTCAAAACCTCCAAAATACCGGATGTGTTTTTTAACGCCTTATTATTTCCCCTCATCCCGGCACTTGGGAACACTCTGTTAATATACAAACGATCAGGAAATTTGCCGCCGCTCAATTTAAAATTCTCAATGTAGATATAGTTTGTTTTTATACCATGGCTCTCAATAAGGTTTTTTATTCTCCAGTTAGACCATTCATCAGACTCATATAATATACCTATTGACATTAATCCTCCAATGTACAAGACAATGTACTATAATATAAATATTTTATAGCTTTTATTAAACAACAAAATCATCAAATTAAATCTGGACTTAAAATAGAATTCAAGGGTTATTCCTAAGGGCGAACATGAAATTATCCGCATTTTTTCAAATTTATAATTACTTATTCCGAATTTATGCTCAATATTGGAAAAAATCTGTTTGCATTTTGCCAAACATTTATTTATCTTTGTGGGCAAATCAACAATAACTTACTTAGAGGAGGGTTACATGGTAAGGTGTTCAAAAAATATCAGCATTATTATATTAATAATTTTGTTGAGCTATGGAAGTTCTTTCGCGGGGGGATTCAATATCTATGAACATGGCGCCAGAGCTTCTGCTTTGGCAAGCGCTTTCGCAGCCAGAGGTGATGATGTTACTTGTATTTTTTACAATCCTGCAGGTCTTGCTCATCTTGAAGGGACGCATATCAGTCTGGGGACAACATTTATCCTGCCAACTGCCAAATTCACGGGACCTACTCCGTATTACGGCGTTTCTGAAGCGAAAAATCAGGTCTTTTTTCCCACGGATTTCTACTTCTACAAAAAACTCAGTAAAAAGTTCGGATTCGGATTCGGTATTTTTACTCCTTTCGGATTAGGCGTTGACTGGGGAGAAGACTGGTCGGGCAGGTATATGGTAACAAAAGCAGATCTGATGACCTTTTACTTTAATCCTGTAGGAGTCTATAAAATCAATGAGAACTTCTCAGTTGCAGCCGGTTTTAATTATGTTTATGGAACTGCAACTATTAAGAAGGCTGTAAATTATTCTCCGCGATCGATCGACGGAATCTTCGGCCTTGAAGCTGACGGCACAGGTATGGGTTATAATTTCGGTCTGCAGTACCGGAAAGACAAGATATCCCTCGGTGTTGCTTACAGGAGTACAGTAAAGGTGGATTTCAGTGATGGAGATGGTGTCGTTACATTCAATATGAATAATCCCGGTATTGCTAATAATCCATATGTCAGAGGTGAGCTTGCCTCTCTTTTCCCGGAAGTTAAGGGAAGTACTGAAATCACAATGCCGAGCATCCTAACGTTAGGATTGGGTTATGAGGTAAATGAAAAGCTCGGAGTTGAGTTTGATGTGATGATGTTCGGATGGTCATCTTACGATAAATTACCTATAACATTTGAAACCGAAACAGCTGCTATTCAAAGTGTCGATTCACCAAAGAATTACAAGGATGTAACTCAGCTTAGATTCGGAGCTGAATATAAATTGAACGAAACATATACACTTAGAGGCGGTTATTATTATGATCCTTCACCGGTTCAGGATGATTACCTTGAACCTATGCTCCCGGATGTTGATAGAGACGGTTTAAATTTTGGTGTAGGTTACAAAGCCGGTTCCATTACAGTTGATGCATTTTTCCTTTATATAATAATGGCTGACAGAACCACAACTACCAGTATAGAGCATTTTAACGGAAGTTATCAGGCAACTGCAACTCTATTTGGAGCCACTTTTTCATATCAATTTTAACCAAACCATAAGAGGTGAAAATGAAGTTATATAAATTTACAATATTAGCCGTTTTAAGCGTATTTATCGTTTTTTCCTGTGCAAAAAACGATGATCTGATCACGCGGCCTGCCGGAGACACCGGAGATGCGGATTTCAGTACATATGTTGCGCTCGGTAATTCTTTAACTGCCGGAGTACAGGCAGGTAATATTATGCAGGAATTTCAGATGAACAGCTACCCTAACCTGATCGCCAGACAGGCTGGTGTTTCCTCATTTGAGCAGCCATTGATCGGGTATCCCGGTCTTGGTACAGGACTCATGGAGCTGACGGCTGTCAGCCCGCTGACTATTGCAATAAGTGATCCTACAGGTACCCCGCTTAATTTGACTCTGGCACGGCCATACAACAATCTGGGTATCCCGGGGATAACAAGTTATGATCTGTTCAATGCTTTTAATGCTACAACAAATTTTTCTTATACTTACACCGGTTCAGGGGAGAATCCATTAATTGATCTGATATTGAGAAACACTTCTGCAGACCCGGCAGTAGCACTAACTGCTGTTGAAGCAGCCATAGCATTACAGCCTACTTTTATAACTATCTGGATCGGTGCCAATGATGTTCTTGGTGCAGCAGTTTACGGATCGATCACAAAACTGATACCATCAGAAATGCTTCAGTTGAATTTAGCTGGTACCATCGCAACGATTCAGGCTGCACTTCCCAATACAAAGATCGTACTCGCCAACATCCCTGATGTAGGTGCGATTCCGTATGTTAATACTCTTGAGCCCTATATTCCTGATCCAACAACAGGTGCTTCATCTCCTTATTTATATCTTGGAGTGTCTGCAAATGATAAAGTTTTACTGAGTGCTATTGCTTATGCTGAAGCTGGATATGGGATTCCGGCTGCTCTCGGCGGACTGGATCTGCCACTTCCGGATGCAGCTTTTCTCACATCAGCTGAATTATCAGCGATCTCTTCGCATGTGAACACTTTGAATTCTATAATTAGTACAATTGCAGCACAATATGATATACCTGTTGTTGATGCAAACGGGATATTTAGCGATATTGACTCTGATGGACTGTATTATGCAGGTCAGGAATTAACAACCGATTTCATTACGGGCGGGATATTCAGCCTTGACGGTGTTCATCCGACAAGTAAAGGCTACGGAATAATTGCGAACGAATTTATTAAAACAATAAATGCTGAATTTAATGCAAGTATTCCATTAGTTGATCTTAATGCACTGCCGGGAGTACCACTACCCAGCATCGGTAAGATATCTAATGAAAAACTTAACCTATATGAAATTATCAGGAACAATAAAGATGTATTCAGCAATATAAAGAAGCTGTTCTGAGATATTTTATTAAATAAGCCTGGTTAAGTATGAAAAAACATATATTAAGTATTCTCTCCTGGGTTTTAGTCTTTTCAATATCAAGCATCGGCTTTACCCAGGAGAGAAAACTTTCAGACGTTGAGACTATTTATCAAAGGGCTTTAGACAATAAAGCCTCACTATATTCCCCCCAGAATTTCGAACAGGGCGAAAAATTATTCAAAGAAGCACAATTAGAAATCCAAAACAATAATAATTCTGAAGAAGTCAAAAACAAGTTAAAAGATGCTTTCAGGTACCTGTCACTCTCAATATCAAATTCAGAAAAGACAAAGGACCACCTGTTAACACTTATTTCCTCCAGAGACGCCTCACTCAAAGTAAATTCACACAAATTATACCCCGACAGGTTCAACCTGGCAGAAACCAAATTCAGGGAAGCTTTTACTGAAGCTGAAAAAGGAGATTTGAAAAAGGCTTCATCCAGAGGGATTGAAGCGGAGGATATTTTTAATGAGATTGAACTTCTCGCAATTAAACAGGATATTGTCGGTACTGCTGAACAATTATATGAAGATGCAAAACAGGCAATGGCTGATTATTATGCCCTAAAATCATTTAATAACATAATGCCATCCATAAGACAGGCTAACCGCATCCTCGATAAAGACAGGTATGATAAAAGTGAGGCAAAAAAACATGCCGTACAGGCAGAATATGAAGCCAGACATGCAATTCATCTTGCAAATTACATTAAAACTCTAAATGACAACGAAAATACTTTTGAAGATGTTATTCTTGAATTTGAAAATAACATTTATGATCTGGCAAAAAAATTAAAAACAGGTGTGAGATTCGACAACGGATTAAAAGCTCCTATAGAAATACTGGCAGAAAAGTTCTATGAAGCTTCTGCGGGAAAGGAAGACATTGGGAGTGAGCTGAACAGATTTATAAATGAACTTGTTAATGTATTACAGTTACCTCAGGATCCAAATCAGAGTATCAGGCAGAGGATAATTGACGAAATCCAGAGCAACCGGAATTCTAAAAGAATACTCGCTGAGGAAAACACATCCTTCCGGCAGCAGGTCTATAACCTGAATGAAGATATAAAGAAATTAAGAGAACAGCAGCTTACCGAGACACAGGGAAGACTGGACAGCCTGCAGGCTGTGATAGATACCTGGCAGCTAAAAAAAGAAAAATACGAGATTGTTGAAAATCTTTTCAACAAAAATGAAGGTGAAACATACAAAGTAGGAAATAACATCATTTACAGGTTGTACGGTATTGTTTTTCCTTCAAGTAAATCGGATATATTACGGTCACATCATACAATCCTGAATAAAGTTGTCAGTGCGATCAACGAATTTCCGAACTGCTCGGTAATAATCGAGGGTCATACCGACTCTAAAGGGAGAATGAGTAATAATAATGTCCTTTCTCAGAAACGGGCAGAAAGTGTAAGAAAATTTATTCTATCAAATTCGGATATTAAGAAGAACAAAATAAAAGCCGTGGGTTATGGGCAGTCGAGACCGATTGCCGATAATTCTACAGAAGAAGGAAGGACAAAGAACAGGAGGATAGAAGTAATTCTTATTCCTTTCCTTTAACTCCTCAGTTTATCAAGAAATCTCAATATTATATTATCAAATCCGCCATTACTCATAAATACAACCACGTCATCCTTTTTGCATTCATTCAGTAAGAAACTGATAATGTTATCAGTTTCAGGTATATATTCACCTTTAACTCCATTTGCATTTATATCTTTTATCAGCCGCTCAATTGAAAGTCTTTCATCCTGCGGTACCTTTTCCGGAGCATTTATTTTTGCAATAACAGCGAAATCAGAAGAATTAAAAGCTTCTGCAAGTTCATTCTGAAGAATTTTTCTCCTTGTGGTATTTGTTCTCGGCTCAAAAACCGCAAAGATTCTTTTATCGTTGTATTTCTTTCTTAAACCAAAAAGGGTTTCCCTCACTGCAGTGGGATGGTGGGCAAAATCATCAATTACAGTTATTCCTTTTTCAACTCCAACTATTTCAGACCGCCTTTTTAATCCTTTAAAATTCAGAAATGCTTCCTGTATCACTTTATTATCAATACGGTTATGAAAAGAAAGGGCAATTACTGCCAGTGAATTAATAATATTACATTTTCCCGGAAGAGGTAATGTGAATTTCCCAAAAAATTTATTATCCTTATATACATCAAATGTTGTATTGTCACCGTTATATTCTATATTCTTAACATTCCATTTATTCTTATTTTCAAAACCGTATTTTTCAAGAGGTGCCGAAACCTTCCGGATAACCTTTTCAACATTTGGATCGTCTCCGTTAGCTAAGATCAGTCCATTTTCCGGGACAATATTTGCTACTCTTTTAAAAGATAAAATTATCTCATCAAGAGTATTAAAAATGTCGGCATGGTCAAATTCTATATTATTAATTACAAGATAATCAGGCAGGTAATGTACAAATTTGCTTCGTTTGTCAAAAAAAGCCGTATCGTATTCATCCCCTTCAATAATAAAATGTTTTCCATCTCCTTTCCTGCATCCTGAATCAAAATTGAGGGGAACACCGCCAATTAAAAATCCCGGTTTTTTATCTGCATATTCAAATACAAGGGAAGCAAGAGCAGTCGTAGTACTTTTTCCGTGTGTCCCGGTAATTACAATTGAATTTCTGCCTCTGATAAATATTTCCTTTACAAGTTCCGGCAGGGAAATATAGAATTTCTTTTTTGCGAGGATTTCCTCTACTTCAGGATTACCCCTGGACATCGCATTTCCGATCACAAAAATGTCAATATCATCTTTAATGTTTTTCCGGGAATAACCGGAGTATACTCTAATACCGTTATCGTGTAATATATTACTCATTGGAGGGTATATATTTTCATCTGACCCTGTTATTTCAAAGCCCATCTGTTTCAGGACTACTGCAACAGACCCCATACCCGTCCCGCATATAGCCGTAAAATGGATCTTTTTCGCCCCGTTCTGCAAACCGAATGATTTATTCATTTTCAACTCCGTACTTCTCAATCAGCATATTAGTAATCTCTTCCATTTTAATACCTCGTGATCCTTTAATAAGGACACAGTCACCTTCTTCAAGTATATTACACAATTCTTCAAAAATTTTGATTTTGTTATCCGAAAAGCAGGTTCTATCCACCGGAATACCTGCCTTGATTGCACCTTCGATATATTTTTTTGCAGAGTTATCTCCAAATGCAAAAATATAATCAAGGCTCATATTTCCGGCAAATTCCCCTATTTCAAAATGATAATTATCTTCTTCACTTCCCAATTCAAGCATTTTACCCAGGACCGCTAATTTTTTATTACACCCTGAAAAATCACCTAATGATGTAAGGGCTGCTTTTGTTGAGTCTGGTCCTGCATTATAGCAGTCATTTATGATCTTTACACCATTTTTTAAATTGATAATGCTGCACCGCATATCCTCAGGTACAAACTTTTCCAGACCTTCTTTTATCTGCTCTTTATCCAGGTTATAATAATATGCTATCGAAGATGCAGCAAGAGCATTGTAAATATTATGCCTGCCGATAACAGAAAGTCTTATTTCTAACTCATATTCAGGTGTAGTCAAAGAAAAACCATGTTTGCCTTCGCTGTAAACTTTAATATTTTTTGCTGAAACATCGCTTTTGTTTTTAATACCATAAGTTAACAGTTTTATATCCGGATTATTCTTTAATCCGTTAAGAAGATTATCATCATTATTAATAATAAGGGTGGAATTTTTCTCATTTATAATTTTGAGTTTTTCATGGAAAATATGATTTACATTATCAAAAAACTCAGTATGAACAGGTCTTATATTAAGCAGAACGGAAATTTCTGAATTTACCAGGTTTGCCAGTTTTTCCATCTCTCCGGGCTGGTTGATCCCGAGTTCCAGAATTCCATACTCGTGTCCCTTTTTTGCCCTCAATAGCGTCAGAGGAAGTCCTGTATAGTTGTTGTAATTTTTATAGTTTGTCAAAACACCGCTTTTTATCTCAAATATTGAAACAGCCATTTTCCTGGCTGTTGTTTTACCAATACTGCCGCTGATCTTAATATTCTTTAATTTGTATTTTTCCAGTCTTTTCTTTGCCAGTATATGAAGAGTCTCCAGAGTATCAGGTACTTTCAGGATTGTTATATTTTGAAATTTAGAGAGGTCTGTTATCTCAGTGATAGATTCTAATATTACTCCACCTGCACCATTATTAAGGGCATTTTGGATATATTTATGCCCATCGGAAGACTCCCCTTTAAGAGCGAAAAACAGATCATCTTTTTTTACACTTCTTGAATCAAGTGTTACTGCCCCGAATTTCGAGCAATTGCCGGCTAAAATTTCAGGGTCTGCTGCTTCAATAATTTCATCCAAAGCAAGCTCTGTTTCCGAACGAAGATGAAACCTGTTTTCCTTCATGTACTTTACCTTAATTTCAACGTAGCAAGGCTGATCAGTGCAAGTATCCCTGATATTACCCAAACCCTGACTACCACTTTTGTTTCGGCAAGTCCCTTATATTCAAGATTATGATGAATCGGAGCCCTGTAAAAGATCCTTTTTCCGAGGTATTTGATCCCGAGACTTTGAATAAGGCTGGTTGCCGCCTCAATGACAAAAAATCCGCCTAAGATAAGAAACAGTATCTCCTGTTTCAAAAGTACTGCAAGAGTCGCTAAAATCCCTCCAAGAGAGATTGAGCCTGTATCACCCATAAAAATCTGAGCCGGATAAGAATTATACCACAAAAATCCAAGTCCTGCACCAAAAACAGCGCCGCAGAAAATACTAAGTTCACCTGCCCCGGGAATATAACTGTACAGCAGGTATTCGGAATATATTCTGTTACCTATTACAAAAGCAAAAATCCCGTACACTATGTAAGCAAAATTAACGGGCATTATGGCAAGCCCATCCATTCCGTCAGCAAGATTGACCGAATTAGAAATTGCAGCAACGACAAATACAATAAAAGGAATGTATAACCATCCGAGATCGGCAACAGCATGCTTGTAAAAAGGCACATACAGATTTGCTGCCAGGTCCTGGCTGATTGGAGATATTCCCTCAGTAAGTAAAATAAACCCAAGAGCAGCACCGAATGTCATCTGTAAAATCAATTTTATTATCCAGTTAAGCCCTTTTTGACTGCTTTCATTTTTCTTTTTTAGATAATCATCCACAAATCCTAACCCGCCAAACCAGAATAACGCCGCTGTAACGATCTGAATAAATCTGTTTGTAGGATCGCACCATAAAAGAGTAGGGATGAAAATAGCAATTAGTATAAGTATACCACCTGAAGTTGGAGTCCCTTTTTTGTCAAATGAAGTTACCAGCCCGAAGTCTCTTACCATATCCCTGTAATTTTTTCTATGAAGATAGACTATCATCCGGTTTCCGAAAAATAAGAGTATAAAAAAGGCAGTTAAAGCAGCAAAGATCGCCCGCGAACTTATATAATTAAATATTCGGAAAAATGAAAAATCACTGAAATTACTGTATAAATACTTAGTTAATTCAAATAACATTTTAACTCCGCTTTTCTATTCGCCTGTTTAGATCAAGAATTGATTTCTTCAGAGGAAATTCAGGTTTAAAATCCGTGCATACTACCATTATATCTTTTAAAAAACTTCTTAGTTCACCAATGTCTTTGTAATTTCCCCTTTCAGAAATATCAATGAAAGCTCTAACTGCACTATCACGGAACTGCCATTTTGTTGAAAAAAGCATCTTCTTCAGATGTTCAAGTGCCCCTTCAGAAAATGCTATCTTCCCTAATGCTGTGATAGCTTCATTAACTACTTCAAATGAAGAATGATTCAGGTTTTCGATCAATACATTCTCAAGCTCAATATCTTCTTTTATTTCATCTGAAAATTGTGTTAATGCTTCAGCAGCAGCAGCCCTGACCTCGTAATACGGATCAGTCCGTAACACAGATATTAATACATCCCTGATTTCATTATTATAAACTCCAATATTCATGATAGAATAAACCGTATTCCTTCTAATGAATCCCACATGAAAATAATCCCCCCCAAAAAATTTCTTAAATGAACTGCTTGGTCTTTTATCCATTAATATCGAAATTAACAGGTTCAGTTTTTTTTCGTTTTTCAGCAGACCTAACAGTTTCACGCCCACATTTCGTATTTCCCAGTTATCAGATACAAGATAGCCGGCGGCTCTATAGGAAAGATAATCCCATTCAGGAAGTGAAGTGATATCCTTATCTTTAATACCCTGAACCAGCTGATTCACTTTCCTCAGTAATCCGTAGGCACCTAAGTTATAGTAATTTTTAATATCACTTGAATTCATTTTATCTTTTAGATCTATTCCGCCTGTAACATTTTCACCTTTTACTATCTTAATTATTGCTTTTTTTATTTCGCTTAATGATTCCCGGTTATATGATTTTCCGGCATTAATTTTTATTTCATTTAGTTTATTTTCATCAAATAGAAGATCAATGACTTTCTGAGCAAGTTTTTCTCCGTCAACATAAGAAATAACTTTTCCGGCATCGTACTTAACTTCCTCAAAAATTATGCTGCAAGCACCTGACTGCTCAAGTGCCCTTGCATTTAATACCTGATGGTCTCCCGGCAGGTTTGCTTTAGGAATAATGATTGACGGCAGCCCTATGGATTTAAGTTCTTCGATCGTCCCTGCCCCAGCTCTCGAAACAACAAGATCGGCTGCAGAATAGACCAGGTCAATTTCATAAAAATAATCCTTAGCGAGATAGAACTGGCTTTTTTCCCTTTTAAAATTCAGTTTTTTTAACTTTGTATCAGTATCTTTGACCGCATCATATTCCAGTGATCTATAACGCCCTATTCCATGAATGACAAATATTTTCTCATATTGTGCTAAAAGCGGGAGGGCTTCTATAACTGCCCTGTTTATCGTTCTGGCACCGGTAGAACCTCCGAAAATAAAAACAACTTTTTTATCTTCAGGAATATTCAGCCGCCTTTTGGCTTCTTCTTTTGAAATCTTTTTTTCTGACTTCCTCACAGGATAACCGAGTATTATACCCTGCGGGAGTATATCCTTTGTCTGAGAAGATGACACAATTGTCAGGTCGGAAAAACGCGCAACAAGATCATTCAGTCTTCCCGGCACGACATTCTGCTCATGAATAATAATTTTCGATCTCGACAGGTGTAATTTTCGCAAAAAAACGTTCGCAATCACTACCGGGGCACTTACATAACCCCCTGTTCCTACTACAGCATCAGGTCTGAATGATAAAATAATAAAAAGAGATTTCAAAAATCCCATAAACTGTATTAATAAAAACCTTATAAACTTAAAAGACAAAATTCCCGATGTCAGACCTACTGACGCAACATATTTTACCTTATATCCTTTTTTAGGTAGAATATGAGATTCTGCACCTTTTTTATTTCCAACATACAGTATTTCTGCTTCAGGATCTAATCTCAGTAACTCATCAGCAATAGCAATGGCAGGATAAACATGTCCACCTGTTCCACCCCCTGTAAAAATATATTTTTTTGATTTCAAAACAGACTGCCCTTAATACTTTTTTACAATATAATTAAACATAATGTAAAATAAAAATCCTACAGCAGAAGTTAAACACACAATAATTAAATTTAAAGAAAAATCGTTAAAATTATTCTTAAAAAACAAAGAATTTTTAATGAATTCAGAAGTAAAAAATACCAATACACTAAAAAAGGCTGTGCCGAGAAGTATTTTTAGAACAGGTTTAAAAAGGTCGTTTAATCTTATAGGGACGCCTTTTTCAGCTAAAAACCTGTTCAGCATTATATATAGTATTAATGTATTAAAAGTGAAAGCAATGGAAGAGGAGAGAGCAAGCCCGCCGTGTTTTAATTGAGTCTTAACCAGGATTAGACTCAATATAATGTTTAAAACAGTAGCAAAAACAGCTGTGTAAAATGGGATCTTATTTCTCTGTATTGCCGAAAATCCCCTTGAGAAAAGAAAATTCAGGCTCATTGCAGGTAAGCCTATCATATGACACCAGAAAGGAAGAGAAGTAAGGAAAACGCTGTTTAAAGTAAAGTCTCCTCTCTTAAAAATAATATAGATAATTTCATTTCTCAAAATTATTGACAAAGCCATAATTGGAAGTATAATTGAAAGGTTAAACTTAATCCCGTATAAAATCCCTTTTTTGAAATCATCTAAATTATCAACGGCATTTTTTTCAGTTAGATAAGGCGTGATGGAACGTGATATCGCTAACCCAATGATCGCATTAGGCAGTTGAACAAGACGCTGAGAGTAATACAATCCGGAAATGCTGCCTGTTAAAAGAAATGAAGCCAGGATCTTATCCACCAGTTCTACACTTTTGTTTAATATTGACTGTAATGCAATAAAAATGCTTTCTTTTTTTATCTTTTTTCTTGATCTACCTTCAATATTGAAGTTCAGCCGGTAACTCAGCCCTGTCCTTTCTTTCACTCTTTTATGCAGTAAGAACGGTACCTGTACTAAAAATTGAAGAAGCGCACCTAAAAGGAATCCTGCTGTTAAAGCATAATTTCCAAATACCGGCCTGAAAAAAACAAGGCTTACAATAACTCCAATACTCAGCATAACAGGGGCAAAACTGTATATAATATTCATTTCGAGAATATTTAACAGACCCCCCGCAAAAGCTGCCATACCGATAAAAACCATAAAAGGCAGTATCACATAAGTAAACTTCAGTATAATATCAAATGTTTCCTTCTCAACTGCCGGTGCAATTAATTTAACTAATATAGGTGCGGCAATATATAAAAGAAGCATCAATATTATAAGAACTACAAACATAATATTAAAAAGGGAAGAAACAAGGTTAGAGGCTTTGTTTTTTTCATCTTTCGCCAGAAAAGCCTTAACAGGCGGCATAAGCCCCCGTTCAACCATATCTTCTCCAAGTATCCTTCTGAACAAATTTGGAATCGTAAAAGCATAAACAAAAGCATCCATATATTTTGTAGTTCCAAAATAGAATGCTACAACAAGTTCCCTGACAAATCCCAGTATCCTTGAAACTAAAGTACCGCTGGAAATTTTGAAAAAATTAATTAAAAGCCTGTTTTTTTTAATTTCTGAAAACATAGTTATGTAAAAGTTTTTTTTGAATTTATCTAATATGGATGAAAAAAGCAAGGTTTTAAGATTGAGGGAAGCTGCCTGTTGACCTTAAAAAGAAGGGGAAACAATAAAATATACGTTTCCCCGACCCGTTAAGGAGGTAAAAAAACGGCTTTGGATAAATTAATATCCCACCATTTTTTTAAGTATAGAATAATGCTAACACATTTTGCGGAGTTAAATTCGCTTGTGCTAACTGTGCTGTTGATGTTTGCTGTAGAATAAGATTTCTTGTTGAAACAAGCTGCTCTTTTGCAATATCAGCATCAATAATTCTGCTTCGTGTAGCTTCTGTATTAGTAATTGCAACTGAAAGAGTTGATTCTTTTACACTCAACCTTGAAATTAGACTCCCAATGTTCTGTAATGAATCAGAAACAGATTCAATGGCTGTATTGACTTTATCAAGTGCTGAACTTGCACCGGTGGCAGTAAAAACCTGGTTTGCAACGTTTGCAGATGTTACCGATAAGCCCGTTGCAGTATTAATGTCTGTTAAATTTACAATAAGTGTATTTGTAGTGCCTTCACCGGTTTGCAATGAAATGCCGGAGAAAGTACCGTCAATTAATGCACGGTTATTAAATGATGTTTCACTGACAATATTATTTATTTCTTCAGTCAGCTGCAGAAGCTCAGTTTTTATAGCATTTCTTTCTGCGGATCCAAGAGAATCTGAGGCTGCCTGGGTTAATTTTTCTTTCATTGTGATCAAAATATCGGAGATATTTAACATACCTCCTTCAGCAATAGCCAAAAGGTTTTTAGCGGTACCTACATTATCCAGAGCAGTGGTCAATCCTCTTGATCTCGCTTCTAATCTTTTTGAAATGACAAAACCGGCAGGATCGTCAGATACTTCATTAATACGAAGACCTGTAGCCAACTTGAGCTGGCTTACTTCTAAATTCCTATTAACACCCTTTAAAGCATTTAAAGCGTTAAATGCGGCTATATTGGTATTAATGCGGGTTGAGTCGCCTATCGCCATAATACCTCCTTATATATATATAAGAGATTTGAATATTTTCCTTCTTTTCTCATAATCGACACTATTTTAGTAAACTTTAACATTTTTTTTAATTTTTTTGAAATTTTTCCCAATTTTTTTTGTATATTTTAAAACAGGCAGCTTTTTATAGCTAAAAATCCGATATTAAGGACGTAACATGAAGAAAATATTTCCTCTTTTTATATGTCTTTTCCTTTTTGCAAACCTACTGACTGCCCAATCCCTGGAAGAAGAATATTATGATTTCCAGCAAAAACTTATTAACGAAAAAGCACAATTTTCAGGTAACCCATTACCATGGATAAAAAATACGCTGATAAGCGTAAATGCCGACTTCGGAAAAAACTTTGGATTCTGGTCTTTTTATTCTAAAAGGAAAAGTTATGACACATTTTTAACCGTAGAGACCGGATTCTGGTTTTACAGTAATTTTAGTCCGCTTGACAATACAATTGATTCAGGTTCTGAAAATCCGGCTAGCGCATATATTATCCCGGTTTATATCGGTCTTAGAAAATATCTGAATTTTTCAGATATTTTCTGTCCCTATTATTCACTTGGCGGCGGGTTTGCATTCGGCATGGGAACTAAGTATGAAGGCAGTAATATTTATCTCAGTAACTTCGGTATAACACCAACTGCATATGCCGGGCTCGGAGCAAGTGTCGGGATCAACAACAACCTGAGTTTAAATATTGAATTAAGACCGCGGCTTCTGATCTTCACTGAAAATATTGGAAACTGGAAGAATTTCAGCGGCATTACTTTAATTTTCGGTTTCGCATATACAAAATAGAATTTTTAATAAATTTAAGAGTTCATTCTGCCATAGCGAATAAATTGACATTTCTAATCTAATCAGATAAAGCACTAAGATATTTTTGCTTTTTTTGTGAATATATTAACAAAGGTTTTTCCGTTTTCACTTGAAATAAAGCTCTATTTTTAATACATTAAGTATTCAAAATAAAAGGTTTGAGAAAATGATTAGAACAATAGAAAACAGGTGGATGAACCGTCCTCCACTGATCCTTCCAGAGTTCAAAATCACAAAAAAGCCGAGTGCAAGGGCAGTTATTCAAACCGGGGTAAAAAATCCAAAAGAGTTTTTTGACCTTACTAAACTTAAGTTAAAATTAACACCCGACCAAATCGGATCAGCAGCTAATCAGATACAAAAAGGTACAGGTAAAATATTTGATGTAAAGGTATAAAATAAGGACGTGAATATGATTAATCTTAAATCAACTGATGTTTTTCCGGTTCTTGAAGAACTTATGCTTGTTGATGGATTTCCAATTGTTCTCGATCTGGAAAAAAGCCACGGAGTCTGGATGGCAGATAGCAAAAGCGGAGATGAATATCTCGATTTCTTTTCATTTTTCGCATCTAATCCTGTCGGAATCAATCATCCAAAATTGATGACCGGCGAATTCTTAAATAAACTTAATAAAGTTGCAGTAAATAAGCCATCTAACTCAGATCTTTACACAATAGAAATGGCTGAATGTGTAGCAATGTTCAAAAAAATAGCTATCCCGGATTTTATGGAACATCTATTCTTTATAAGCGGCGGTGCTTTAGCAGTTGAAAACGCTCTAAAAGTCGCATTTGACTGGAAACAGAGAAAAAACGGTAATTTTGCAGACAAAGACCCTGAATTGAAAATCATACATTTCAAAGAAGCTTTTCATGGGAGGTCAGGATATACAATGTCGCTTACAAATACTGATCCTGCGAAAACTGATTATTTCCCAAAATTCAATTGGCCCAGAATTGATAATCCAAAGATCACATTTCCTCTTGAGGGTGTAAATCTGGAAAATGTAATTAAAGCTGAAGAGAACAGTATAAATCAGCTAAAAGATGCAATTCTAAAAGATAAGGAGAATATTGCCGCTCTAATCCTTGAACCCATTCAGGGAGAAGGCGGTGATAATCATTTTCGCCCGGAATTTTTCAAAAAACTCCGCGAGATCACTTTAGAAAATGACATAATGTTCATTCTTGATGAGATCCAGACTGGAATGGGGCTAACAGGTAAAATGTGGGCGCATGAGTACTATGGGATCAAACCTGATATTATGGCATTCGGCAAAAAAACACAGGTATGCGGGATCCTCTGCAATAACAGAGTTGATGAAGTGAAGGAAAATGTATTTAAAACATCTTCAAGGATCAATTCTACATGGGGTGGGAATCTGGTTGATATGGTACGCTTTACAAAATACCTGGAGATCATTGACGAAGAAAATCTTGTCGAAAATGCAGCAATTATGGGTGCTTACCTGTTAGATAATCTTAAAACAATTTCGAAAGAATATGACCAGATTTCTAACGTAAGAGGTAAAGGTCTGATGATCGCATTTGATTTTGAAAGTCATGAGTCCAGAATCAAATTCAAAGACATTTTATTTAAGAACAAGATCATGGTCTTACCTTGCGGCCCATGGTCAATCAGGTTCAGACCTGCCCTTAATATATCAAAGGATGAAATTGACATTGCACTTGATGCAACAAGGAAAACGCTTAAAGAAATGTATTAAGGATATACACTTTAATTGTCATCGGGGGGTTATTCAACCCCCCTTTTTTTTAAAGTTTTTAGAGTATTTTTGAAGTTTTCTGCATCACTTAAAAAATCAATCTCTACAGTTAAAAAGAACACATTATTATTACCGGTAAATTCTTTATCAAGCTTTACAAAATCTTTCTCAGTTGTAATAAATGCATCAGCCTTGAGTTCTTCCATCTTAACGTTTAAATATTCATAGTCTTCCATTTTATAAAAATAGTGGTCTCTGTATTCAACAGTCTTAATAACCTTAATTCCGTTCAAATTCAACAAACGAAAAAATGACCTGTTATTTGCCAGTCCGCAAAATGCAATAAAATTTTTATTACCGGGATCTACCACTATATTATTCATATCCCTTACAGAAGAATATTTAAGCCTGAAATTCCCGTCATATTTTATTCCCGGGTCCGGAATATCCCCGTTCAGGAGAATCAGGCCGGCTCTTTTTAAAGCATTTTTTGATTCTCTTAATGTCCCGACCGGGAATATTTTCATTCCTGTTTCAATATCTCTTTCATTTATGATCAAAACGTTCAGATCTCTATGAATTCTTCTGTGTTGAAAAGCATCGTCAAGTACGATTATGTCAGGAGAGAACATCTCAATTAATTTTTCCGCTCCGGCAACTCTGTTTTCACACACGGCAACAGGAATACCCTTCATTTTAGCCGCCATTAAAAACGGCTCATCTCCCGCGGTGACAACATCTGTTTTTATATCTCTACCATCCGAAACAAGGACAAATCCCTTTGAATGTCTTTTATAACCTCTCGACAATACGGCAGTTGTTTTGCCATCATTTAACAGATATTCAGCAATCCACATAGTCAGGGGAGTTTTCCCGGAACCCCCAACAGAAATATTCCCAACACTAATAATAGTAGAGTTGACCTTTTTTACACGGAGAATACTTGTTTCATAAAGCAGGTTTCTCAGGCGTGTAAAAAGATCATAAATCAGAACAAACGGAACGGTAAAAATCTTTAGTTTATTTTCCATTAAAGAAAGCTTCAGCTTTTTTATCCTGCTGATAAATTAATTGTTCTATTTGATCATTTATTTCTTCAATCTTTCCTTTAAAATCCGCAGGATTTATCGGATCACTATACACAGCCACGGATTTACTAAAAGGTTTGATCAAAAGAAATTTATCCCAGCTTTTGAGGCTGTGAGGCTTATTCTGCCTTACAGATACATGAACCATAGGAACTTTTGTTCTCATCGACAAAACTACAGCTCCGATCTTCAACTTTCTATATGGTCCTTTTGGACCATCTGTTGTGATCGCAACTTCCATTCCGCCTTTGATAAGAGAGACCATGTCCTTAAAAGCTTCTCTTCCTCCCCTTGTACTCGATCCTCTCACTGTCCTGCATCCAACTCTTTCAAGAAGACTGGTGATTAGTTCGCCATCATAGTGAGTGCTGACGAGTACATTAATACCCTCTTTCATATGCAATATTAAAGGGATAAGCATTGTTCCATGCCAGAAGATCAGGATAAAATTTTTGTTTTCACTCCTGAGTTTATCTATAACCTCAGAATTAACTTTTTCAATTCTGACAGTCCATCTCAGGATTTTAATGATCACAGGACCGATATATTTAGCAAGAAAAAGATAAAATATTTTCATGTTTGCAGAATTTTTTCAACAAATGTTTTTGCACCTCTTGCTGAGGCACCCGGTTCTCCGAGTTTTTGATGCACAATCTTCAGTTCGTTTTTAATACTTTTATAATACTCTTGATTTGACAGCATTTTTTCTGAAAGTAAAGATAAATTTTTTGCATTAACCTTGTTCTGAAGCAGTTCCGGTACTATTTCTTTTCCTGCAATAATATTAACCATTCCAAAATTTTTTACGCTTACCAATAATCTACTTAATATATATGTAACGGGAGCGATTTTATACACGACTATCATCGGAGTACCTGCAATTGCAGATTCGACTGTTGCAGTCCCGGAAGCAACAAATAATAGATCTGAGTAACTCATAATATCATAAAGCAATCCTTTTACAGGAATTACATTATCAATATTTTTACTACTGATAATAGATTCATATATACCGGTATTTACAGTTGGTGATACCGACACAAAAGCCTGCAGTTCTTTGAAGTGTGATCTTAGTTGATCAAAACCGTCCAGAAGCGGAGGGAGAAGCTTTAAGACTTCCTGAGTCCTGGAACCCGGTAAAATCCCGATAGTTTTATTTCCGGGATCGAACGGGAATTTATCAAAAAACCGCTCTTTTGTAAACTCCGGTTTTACTTTATCTACTAAAGGATGTCCAATAAATTCGGTATTTATCTCATGATCTCTATAAAATTCCTCTTCGAAATCGAACAAAACTGCCATTTGATCGACAAATTTTTTTATCTTTTTAACCCGTCTCTTACCCCAAGCCCAGACCTGCGGGGAAATATAGTAATATACCGGAACATTATATTTTTTAAAAAGCTCCGCAAGCTTCAAATTAAATCCGGGATAATCAACAAGAATTGCTGCGGTGGGTTTATTATTACTGATCAAATTTTCAATATCTTTTAATATCTTTTTAAAGAAGGGAATATGTTTAACGATCTCAATAAAACCGATAAAGGCAATGTCTTTGATATGATACAGGATTTCCACACCTTCGTTTCGAAGGTTATCCCCGCCAATTCCGATATATTTGAAACCTGATATTAGCTTATTGATCTCTGAGATCAATCCGGCACTGTGGATATCTCCTGAGACCTCTCCTGCAGAAACAAAAATCCATTCTGAACGACTTGAAGTCATTAAAGGTCACCGGACATTTCTTCCAAAATTTTCTCTGCTTCTTCGTATCTGTCTTCCTGTACAAGAATATAACTTTCATCACCCTCAGATCCGGCAGAACCTAAAGAGAAGAGAGGTCCGGATTCAATAATACAGAAAATACCCTTTTTTTCAAGGACTTCTTTTACCATTTCAGAATAAATTCTACCGGGTTGAGTTTTAAGAGGGACAAGCTTTACCTTAACCTCTTCATGTTCCGGAAGTTCATCTACCAGGTCTGTTCCACAATCAGAACATTTTTTAAAACCATCCCTGTATTCATACTTACAATTTGGACAAAAAGGCATATTATTATATCTCCTTTGCTAATCCTTTAACATTATCTACTCTAATTGTAAAAACAATACCATTTCCGGGCTCATCAAGACTTCCGATGATCTGTTCAATTGCCTGAGTTAAAGGTTTTATTTTATTTTCATTTATCAGCGAAAATATTGTTTTATTAAAAGGTCTGCTTCCCGGCAGCAGTTCTCTTAAACCGGCAAAAATCGGGATCTCGTATGTTAAAATCCTTCCCATACCGACACTATCAATAATAGTAGCTCCGCGGATGTCTAATTCGATAAACGCTTCCAATATCTCTTTTAGATATTCTTCTTTATTTAAAACCAGAAAAAATAGTACCATTATTATTTCTAATTAAATCTCAAAATATTTATTTTCTTCTTCTTTGATCAAATCATGGATTTCTTCGGAACTCTCTGCATTAAGCAGTTTTTGACGAAATTGTTCCTTTGAGAGCACCCTGGATATTCTGCTCAATGCTTTGACATGAGGACCCGCCGGTCCCTCCGGATTGACAAGCATAAAGAATATGTACGACTTTTCCCCATCAATCGAATCAAAATCAATTCCTTCGGTTGATATCCCGAAAGAAGCAACCAGATTGGTAACTCCGGATGATTTCCCATGAGGTATGGCGATCCCGTTCTCCAGTCCCGTGCTGAGTGTTTTCTCACGTTCTTTAACAGCTTCCAATACCACTGACCTGTCCCTGATCTTATCGGATTCACATAAAATAGCAACAAGTTCTTCAAGAACTTCTTCCTTATTCGCAGCTTTAAGAGGTATCTTGATACAACTCACATTCAAAATATCTGTTAATTTCATAATTAAATCCCAATTTTTTAATTGAACAGGTTAAAAAGTCTCGATCTGCAATCCTGTCTGCTCTCTGACTTTTGCAGCAATTTTCCGAAGCTCATCAGACTCTAACTTTCTCAATGAATCATCCGCCGGGGGTCTATCAAGACTGTAAATCTGTATTTTAACAGGATTTATATCTATTAAATAATCTATCCAGTCTTTTAAATTCTCTTCAGAATCATTCACATCTTTCAAAAATAGTGTTTGTATATAAACAGGTTTTAATTTTTTCAAACCGGTTACGATATCTTTAAGACTCAGATTAAATACAGGTTTATTGATTTTTTGAAAAACACCTTCTATACCTGCATCTAATTTCATTATCCTGATATCGAGTTTATTTAATGCTTCAATTACTTTTTCATTGAAAATATTTGATGAATTAGATAATACCGAAGTCTTGGCATCAGGATAATATTTTTCCTTTAAATTTAGAACAACATCAACTATTTCTTCAAATTCCGGATGCAGGGTCGGTTCCCCATTTCCTGAAAATGTAATAAAATCCAGGTTGATCCCTATTTGGCTGTACTTTTTCAAATGGTCTTCAAGAGCAGTCCTGATCTTTTCCAAATCCGGCAAATTCTTCTTCAGTTCTGAAAAACTGCTTACATTACCGGTCCAGCCATACTGACAGTATATACAATTAAATGAACAATATTTGCCTTCAGACGGTAAAATATTTAATCCTAATGAAGAACCAAGCCTTCTTGAATTTACAGGTCCGTAAATGATCCCCGGTTGATATGGTATGGTCAATATCTACTCCTGTTATTAACCTTATATGTTAATAAATTTTGGAGAATTTTTCAAGAAGTATTTATTTAACAGCAAGTAAAGAAAGTGGGACTTAATTATTTGAAAATATTAGTACTTAGAAATGATTATATTATTCGAGACCCTGATTAGATTCTCTTTCAAACTGATTTAACATATTATTAAATGCCTTAACAAGGACAGCTTCACTTAAATCACCTATCATTGTAAAACGGCAGCCATTCTGGACTTTCCTTAGTGATGTCGCAGTTATCCTTGTATCAACCTGAAGATCGATTTGCTTATCTTTTTCATTAGCTTTTCTTTGAAAAATAGATATTGTACTGTAGCCGTCTGTGTACCATATATGAATGATCTCCTGCCCCTGTCGCGAAAAAGTACGGATCGTCATAGGTTTGAATTCCTTCAAAATCCCGGTAAGAGATGCTACGTGTTTATTACTCTTTTTCTTCAAATCCTCGATCGTGTTAAAATATACTCTTTTTCTGGAAGACTCCTCTATTTTATTTTCGGGAATGTAAAAAATATCTTTATCGAAAACAGGATTCAATTCCAGAAAATCCACAGTATAAGAATAAACAAGCTCATTTGAGGAGTCATAGGCCTCTTTCTGTAAAATCAAACCAGTCTCAACATCCACCCATATCTTTGTCCAGGGTTTGTAATTCACATCAGATTTGATCGTTAGCTTGTTCGTCTTTCTTCCAATAATATCGGTACCTTTACATGCCTTGAACATGTAATTTTCTTTCATCAACTCAAGAAGTTCCTTATTTAAAAATGCTGAACCCGTAAAATGTGGTCTTTCCATTTTAATAAATTTTTCTTCTCTTTGGGATATTACATAATTTTTGGTTCTTAACGACTTTCTGGTTCTATCTTCACCCTTTTTTGTTCCTATTTTCAGCAGATTTGCATTCTTATGATCATTATATCTTTCATAGGTAAATTCGGAGACAATTTCACCATCCCTGTAATAAGTTTCAGTTTGTTTTTTAATAAAAGAAAATTTCTCATAGCTGGAAGAGACTTTCTTCAGAATATTATCAACCTGCTCGTCTACATCACTGAACGATATAAACAAAGCAGAGATTAAAATCACAATTGTAATAATCTTAATTTTCATCATACATATGTTTCACGTTTAACGTTACACGTTATTCGCTATTTTATTTTTCTTTTTTACCTTTCGGAATATGCGAAACATTTGCAAATTCAGGAATGATCCCGCTTTCCCCAGAGAGACTGTGTTCTTCAAGCAGAAGCTCGAGTTCAGTTCCAGTCTCAACATTTTTTGTAATACTATCCTCAGTAATCCTGTCAATCGGATTCTTCCATAAAAACAGCAAAACAAAAAGTATAATAAATGCCATACCCAGGAATAATTCGAATTGCTTTCTTGTAAAGATCAATATCTTTTCTGCGCTGCGGTCAAGTGTATCCTGTATTTTTAAATATAACGAATCCCAGTACCCGGGCGTCCGCTCTATGTTTTTAACCTTTTTGAACAGACTTTTAACCTTTTCCATATTATTAAGTTCTGTCCTGCATTCAGCACATATTTCAACATGTTTACCCATCTCTTTGAGGTCTTCAGGAAGCATGTTTTTATCTAGATATGCCGTCAACTTTTCTTTTGGAATACTACAGCTCATTGATATTCCCTTTTTCTTTAAAATAATTTTTCAGATGACTCTTTAATTTTAACCTTCCGTAATACAGCCTTGACATTACAGAACCAATGGGACACTTCAGGATATTTGAAATTTCTTCATATGAAAATCCTTCTATATCTGCAAGAACAATAGCTGATCTCTGCTTCTCCGGCAGTTTATTAATTGCATCCCATAATTTTATACTCAATTCACTCTTTGCAAGATCCTTTTCCGGATTTTCACTGTTTGAATATTCCCTGGTCTGCTCAATATCTATACCGATCTCTTCATAATCTTCCTTAAATGAAAAGAGAGCCCTTTTTAACTTTTTTCTCCGTAAAAAGTTAATACAGCCGTTAATTAATATTTTAAAGAACCACGGGCCGAAATCCTTCTCCAGATCAAATGAATCCATGTTCTTAAATACTTTCAAAAAAGCATCCTGGAGCAGGTCTTCAGAATCTCTTGCATTTCCCGTGTATCTATATGCGACAGAATATCCCTTCTTATAATAATTTTTGACAATTATATTAAAGGAATTTCTGTCCCCATCCTTCGCTTTTTTTAGCAGTTCCCGCTCAGAATCATCTTTTGAATTCATTCCCGCCTTATGTTTTATATATACAATTTCTATTTTTCAATATTCAATTCTTGTATAAAATTAATAATATCACTCTTTTTCACTGCCCCTTCCCTAAGTATATCATAGTCAATTCCATTGAATTTGACCACCGTAGAAACAGATTCTGATTTTATTTCACCGGCGTCAATTACGAGGTCGGCTTTGGAAAGAACTTTTTTGTTTATATCCTGTATCTTTCGCGCTTCAGGTTCTCCGGATAAATTGGCACTTGTAGCAGTAACAGGTTTGCCGAATTCCTTCAGCATCTTTAAGCAAAATAAATTCCCGGGAATACGGAAAGCTGCCGTTCCGTCATCTGAAGCCATGTATTCGGGCAGTTTATGCCCTGCATCAAGGATCAGCGTTAAGGGTCCCGGCATAAAATGTTCGATTATTTTGGCAGTTAACGGTGTAATATTTCCGCAGATGCTTTCCGCCATCTTTTTATCGGAAATTATAACGGATAAGGGCATCGATCCCGGTCTTTCCTTAATCTCATATATCCTGAATACTGCTTTACGGTTATAAATATCAGCACCTAATCCATAAGCGGTCTCAGTGGGGTATACAATTACACCGCCTTCTGAGAGCACCTTTATACTTTCGGAAACAATTTCACCGGTATTTGTACTGTCTAATTTAATTGTGTTCATTTTACTGTTTAATTAACTTTTTACATTTTGATTTGTTGGACATTATGTAAATGTAGTACTTTTTTATCATAAATAAAAACAGGTTAATGCCATGAGATTCCCGATCAAGTCGGGAATCTCCTACCACAGTGGGAATCTCATCATTTTATAACAAATACATAAGTATCATTACACTACCGGTTTACCCATTGGAATCCAATCATCCCGCCTGAACACCTAAAATATCATCCGCCATAAACCCCTTAAGTGTCATTCCCGGCTCGATCGGGAATCTCCTACCACAGCGGGAATCTCATCATTTTATAACAAATACATAAGTATCATTACACTACCGGTTTACCCATTGGAATCCAATCATCCCGCCTGAACACCTAAAATATCATCCGCCATAAACCCCTTAAGTGTCATTCCCGCGAAAGCGGGAATCTCCTACCACAGCGGGAATCTCATCATTTTATAACAAATACATAAGTATCATTACACTACCGGTTTACCCATTGGAATCCAATCATCCCGCCTGAACACCTAAAGCATCATTCCCATAAACCTCAAAAGCATCATTCCCATAAACCCCTAAAGTGTCATTCCCGCGAAAGCGGGAATCTCCTGTCAAGGCACTCCTTCCACTACACGTTTATCAGGTGAAATCCTATCATTTCAAAACAAATCATCATACAAATCCTTCCAATCAGGATTAGACTTCTCAAGCAATTCGGTTTTCCATGTCCTGTTCCATCTTTTCAACATCTTTTCTCTTATAATCGCTTCATCAATATTTTTGAATTCTTCAAAATAAATTAATTTATCAAGGTTGTATCTCTTTGTAAAACCTTTTATTTTTCCATCTTTATGCTCGTAAACTCTCCGCTTTAAATCATTGGTGATTCCGATGTACAAAGTGCCATCTTTTTTATTGGACATTATGTAAATGTAGTACTTTTTTATCATAAATAACGACAGGTTAATGCTATGAGATTCCCGATCAAGTCGGGAATGACACACCTGGATAGTATCATCCCGCCTGAACCCCTAAAATATCATCCGCCATAAACCTCAAATGCATCATTCCTATAAACCCCTTAAGTGTCATTCCCGGCTCGATCGGGAATCTCCTGCCACAGCGGGAATCTCATCATTTTATAACAAATACATAAGTATCATTACACTACCGGTTTACCCATTGGAATCCAATCATCCCGCCTGAACACCTAAAATATCATCCGCCATAAACCTCAAATGCATCATTCCCATAAACCCCTTAAGTGTCATCCGCCATAAACCTCAAATGCATCATTCCCATAAACCTCAAAAGCATCATTCCCATAAACCCCTTAAGTGTCATTCCCGCGAAAGCGGGAATCTCCTGTCAAGGCACTCCTTCTACTTTTGGAACAATCCCATGTTTACTGCTTATTTTCTAAATAATAAATTGGAACATAATATTAATTCAAAAATCTCCTGATCTCTTGCATAACATCATCCGGGGTAATACTCCTCATACACAAAAAATGCCCTTCCGGGCAGTTCTCCCCGCCATGAATGCTGCATGGACGGCAGTAAATATCCGACTGTAATATCTTATTTTTCACACCAAAAGGGGAAAATCCAAATTCAGGGACTGTAGGGCCAAATACAGTGATAATATCTATACCGGAAGCCGAACCGATGTGCATTGCACCCGTATCATTGCACACAAGAAGCTTACATTGTTTCATTACCTCCGATGATTCATTAACGGATAATTTCGCACTTAGATCTGTCACATTTTCAAATCCGATCGAGATATTACCGCAGATATTTTTGTCCTTACTACCCCCTAACAGCACGACTTTTATATCAGATAAACTGCACAATTTAATAAGCTTCCTGTAATATTCCGTTAGCCATCTTTTTGTACTCCATTCGGAACCCGGTGCCATACACACGATGTCCTGCCCGGCAGCTCTCACGGTATTTGAGATCAATTCATCCGCTTTTTTACGGTCATTTTCTGAATTCTGCATATTCAGCGTTATACTGATCTCCCCGTCATAAATAGGTTCTATAAGGCTTAAATTACGCTCAACCTCATGCTTATCGTTAATATATTTGACTTTCTTATTATATAAAATACTCATTGAATTCTTATCGAATCCCACTCTTTGTTTTGCCCCGGATAAATAGGATATCAGAGCAGAACGCACCGACCTGTGCGGTGAAATTACTAATTCGTATTTTTCAGCTCTTACCTTTTTTATCAGCTTAAATAAATGCTGAATACCTTTTTCAGAGTTCTTTTTATCATAAACTATAATATTATCGATATCTTTATCGTTCCTATAGACATCTTCAGCTTCCGGGCGGAGAAGGATATGAAGATGCACCGGTTTGATATGTTTTTTCAGTGCCCTTATCAATGGTATAGTGAGAATTACATCACCGAGAAAGGCAGTCTGAACGATCAGGACCTTCAAATTTCACTCCGGTTTTGATTTCCATCTTTTATGCATCCAGAAATAGTGATCGGGATATTCCCTGACATAATGTTCCAGCCTTGAGGTATATCTTTGCGTAAGTTCTGCTATTGCGGTTTTGCCTTCATCTTTGATGTCATCATATTCTACTTTTTCAAGGATGACCTTATGATTACATTTTCCGATCCTCAGGGTGATGCTGAATATTACATCTGCCCCGGTTTTTAAAGCAAACGCAGCTGTCCCGCCCGGTGTGGATGCTTTCCTCCCGAAAAAATCCACAAATGTACCGAGCCTGCCTGCATCCTGGTCGGACAGAAGGGCGACAAAGTTATTATCCCTGACTGCTTTTATTACGCCCCTGGCAGCAACACCCATCTTAATGATACCCATCCCCTTCTCTTTTCTGAAGTTGTTCATCGCATCATCGACCATTTTGTTCTTCTGTTCACCGACAAGAAGACTGACGGGATACCCATGCCGTGCAATACCGGCTGCCATCAGTTCCCAGTTGCCGAAATGCCCCGACACAATTATTGCCCCTTTTCCTCTTTCCAATGATTCCTTCAGGACATGTTCGTTCTCAAGGGCTACCTTTTTAATAATTTCCTTATCGGTGAAATATGGAAACCTCGCGTATTCAAACATCATTCTTGAAAACTGTTTATAAGCTGAATAAGCAATTTTTCTTAATTCTTTTTCACTTTTATCACCGAATGCGTTCCTGAGGTTATCAAGGGTCACAGAACGTCTCATTCTTATCACGTAAAATCCGAACAGCGCAAGACAGTCAGCAAACAGGATAGCAAGCCTATGGGGAAAAAGCCGGTTCAATGCGTAAATAAACCTTACACCCCCATACTCTATTCTATGTTTAAATTTTTTGCTCATAAAATTAATATGAAAATATATTGTTTCCTGAATTACAAAAATTTACTTCAAATGGGGTAAAAAATCAAGGTTATTATTGAAGAGTATAGCGCATGGCGCAAAACGATATAGGGGAGTATTGGGTATCACCGCGTCCCCCCGAGTACCAGGGGGCGTTTAATTATGGGAATCTTATGGAGTGTATGTACTTCGTGGAGGTAGATTGCTTCCCCGAGGTTTCGGGACAGGCTGTCGCTTCGCTCCTGCCAATGACAGTTCCACTTCCGTGTCATTCCCATGAAAGTGTGTGTTGCACAACTCTTTTTTGAAAAAGTTGAAGGCTCAAAACTGTCATTCTGAACTTGTTTCAGAATCTTATCTTTTGCTTTGGAGACCCTGAACCAAGTTCAGGGTGACATTCTTGCTGTTGTGCAACACGCACTTTCATGGGAGTCTCCTACCATACACACAATGAATTCTTAATGCCATGAGATGGATTCGCTGCGCTCACAATGACACTTTCTTTTGTCATTGCGAGGCTTGTCCTGAGTGAAGCGAAGGAACTGACGAAGCAATCCATAAGCTACGAAGTAAAGAGATGATTCAGCGGAAGGAATAATAATACAAACGGGCGGGATCGGGACACGCTCCCCTACAAATATTCTCTGTGCCTCTGCGCCTCTGCGGTTGATTATTTCAAACAGTGAGATTGCCACGTCGTTCTTATCCCGGTAAACCGGGATAAGAACTCCTCGCAATGACAGTTCCACTTCCGTGTCATTCCCATGAAAATGGGAATCTCCTACCATACACACAATGAATTCTTAATGCCATGAGATTGATTCGCTGCGCTCACAATGACGACTCTGTGGTATTAAAAAAGGGCAAACAGCCGTTTCCCTACAAATATTCTCAGCGTACTCTGCGTCTCTGCGAGAGGTTGTTTCAGACAAAAAAAACCTCCCCTGTCTTTAAACAGGGAAGGTTTAAAATACGATTAAGAAACGAGGATAAGCCCCGCTAAACGTTTAAGGTTTAGCAGGGCTTATTAAAATATTTATAACTGTTCAGACTATAAAAGTTATAGTCTTACCAGGATTCGCCCATCTGTTTCAGTATCTGGATCATAAAGGCTCTCTGACCGTCACCATTGAACTGCCATATCGGGAAGGAGACCCACGCTGATTCCAGATTTGCAAGGCCTGTGGATGCATCCGGATACGTGATCATAATGTAATCAGTAGGAGATGGCTCAGCAGGTGAACCGGATGTTCTGTGATAAATTGCTGCCGCCCCGGTTCCGGGATCTGTAACTTCAACGTGCGGAGATTGAAAGTTGACAACGCCAGGTTTCACAGCGTCCGCCGTCAAGGTCGGATACAGGTTGGGATATTTTGAAACAGCATCTTTTACCGCCCAGTAATCCCAATAACCGTCACCGTCTTCGTCTGATTCTTCATAACGATCACCGACGGGAGGTATCACCCAATGTGTCCAGTAATCAGGTTCAAGATGTAAATATTCCGCCCACCACCCATTAATTGTGGTCGTAGTAACAGGAGTTACACTTGAATCAGTTACAGTAATAGCACCTATGTAAGCATAATATGCCCATTCAGCAATACCATACGGATCGTTATAAATGATCTTGCCGCCTGCATCCAGGAATTCAGTTACAGCTGCCAAATGGTCAAGGTCATCTGCATATGAAGACTCAAGCGGATTCACACCTTCTTCAAACAAACCGATTTCCCAAAGGTACCCGACATTCCAGCCATAGTTGTTATGATAGTCGGAGCCTAACCAGAGAAGGATATCCACACCGACAAAATCTGCATCGGTCAATTCTCCGTCATCCCAATACGAATGTACTTTGACTGCAAATCCTTCCAGGTTCTTTTTCCAGGTAGTCTCAAAGTCTACCGCCTGTGCAACAGAGAATTCTTCAGCACCCGTGCCGTAAGTCGTAATTTCATTGAAAACAAGAATGTTGGCCGGCATAAGTGTAAAATCTACAGAAGCAGTCGTCTCGACGCCCTCAGAATTCTTTACCTTTACATAAAAAGTATGATCACCGTCTAATATACCAGTGATACCTATATTACTTCTCGTGTCATAATCCGAGTAAGTACCAGCGTCAATTTTATAACTGAAAGTAACGGCTTCGCCATTGGGATCGGAGCCCGTCCATGCAAAAATTACGCCTTGACCCGATGCGTATTTCCAGTTTGATCCCGGTTTAGTGATAGTAACCGTAGGAGTAGTTGCTACCGCAGTTACAGTTGCTGTAAATGTTATTGTTTCAGTATCGGTATCGTCATCATCGTCCGTAGCTGTAACCTCCACCTCATATGTATGGGCATCCGTGGGAGTGACCTGGATAGATGTAATAACTGTTCCGGTCGCCTCATCAATCACCACAGGACTTGCAGCAGTGGTAATATCGGTAACGGTATAATCATAGAAAACATCTCCCATACCGCCAACAGCTTTCCACTGAAAGGTTACTACACCGCCTTCAAGGATGTCAACTGCCGTACCGGGATCACTCGTAAAGCTCAGATCGAGATCTGCTACCTGTATCGGCTGCTCCGGTTCCGTATAGCTGCAGTTTGAAAGAAGTCCAAATAACACTACAGCAAAAATCAGAGTTATATTTAAATAAAGATTTTTTCTCATTATGTTTACCTCCTAGTTAATTAATTATTTGTTAATACCCTCACTATTAGGAGGTATTAATAACCCCACAACGCATAAAGTGCATCATATATTGCTTCGACATCTGCACCAAGGAGGTCGTAATTTCTCCAGCATAACAAGACAATTTTCGGGATGCCGTCAGCATCATCCTTGCTGACACCCGGATAGTATCCGTTTGCACCCTCAAGGAATACAGTATAACCTGCGCCAGGATCTTCAACACCTGCAACAGCAGAGCCGTAACCATCAGGATTATTGGAGAAGTCCGGCATTCCGGCAATAGCGCCTGTTGATGTTATCGGGTATGCATCATCGTGCCATACAATATCTTCACCGAAATCCTGGTCGATCCCGCTCCAGAAGTAATCAGCGAAATACCTTCCGCTCAGGACCAGCCTGTTATCTGTTTCGGAATTCACCCAGGTTAACATATTGGCAATTGAGTTGTTATATGTGGTCTGGTCACCGCCGTAATTATTGAATAGACCGATAATTACATCAACCATATCCATTAAAGCAGGCGGAACAGTAGAGCCAAATCCCAGAGCTACAGCTTCTGATGGAAATCCCGGAGGTCTTGAGCCGAGAGCATAGACTGTGGGATTACCTTCAAAATATGCAAAAGGAAGGTCATTTGTAAAGCCGCCTACTGCAAAAGCAAGTGACATACCGGTACCGTAAAATCCAGCACTTTCAAAATCATTACCGTTAACCATCAGAATGTCGATACCATTATCGGTAATTATCTGTTGGATATCCAACGGTACATATGTTAGTGAACCTTCCACAATATTGCCGCCTTTATCGTAAATCCTGTAAAGCAGTTCTATTTCTGCTGCGCTTCTGACAAAACCTTCCCAGGTAAAATCAATCGGTGTCTGCTGTGTTGTCCATGTAACACCGCCGTTAGTGGAATATGAATAAAATGAAATGTCGCAGAAATAGAAGTCTGCATCAGCAGTGACTGAAATGTCGGGCCAGTCGCCTTCCTCACCTAACGGATAAAGAAGCAGGTCGCCTTCCGGCGGGTCAGATGTTACAAAAGGTGCGAAATAGCCGCCGCCACGTACAAGAAATGTCGCAGTTAAAACGTTACTTTCTGCACCAAAATTATCGACCGCTTTTGTATAAAAAGTATGATAGCCTTCAGGCATGTTCCATAACTCTACTGTCGTAGAATAATCAGACGGGTCAGGATATACTGTTTTCCACACACCGTCTGCATCTAATTTCCATTCGATGTGGTCAATTTTTCCAACAGCATCATTGCCTTTAACTACAAATGAAGTATAAGGGCTTATCTCTGAACCGCTTGGCGCACCTGCAATGGAAATTGTAGGTCTTTCGTTATGTGCCAGTGTACCTGGAATCGGAAGATAAGCAGGGCTGTTGTCAACAGCACCCTGTTCGTCAATTGCCCTGACATAGAACTCAAACTCGGTGCCGGTTGTTGGAAAATCCAACACTGCAGTGGCACTGGTATAATTTGCATCTACCTGTTCCCATTGTTCATCACCCCAGTGGTATTCGAAATAGGTGATTCTTGAATCCCTGTCCAGACCACTGTACTGTACCGTGACAGTGTACTCAGTTGAAAACGCACCTACGGGAGTAAGGGCAACATCGCCAATGAAGGTATCCGGTACAAGATTTGGAAGTGCCCTGTTATACGGTTGCTCCGAGCAGCTGAAAAATGCGGCAAGGAGTAAAACTGAAAGAAGAACTATTCCAAATCTAAATCGGTAAAATTTTGCCATGTTTTGCCTCCTAAGCTTATATAGTTTTTCTGTTTTAATTTCTAAAAAATAAATGTGAAGAAAAAAATCAGTAAATTTGAGCTGTCCTATCACCTCCTCCACAAATCTCAAACTTGTTTATTTATTAATTTTACCTGAATTTCTATTTAATAAATATATTCTCAGAATAATACAGCGCTACCATGTTTTCGAAAATAAAATTAAATCGAGTGTAAAAATTACAAACCAATACAAAAAAGCCCTCTTCAACGCACAAATATAATAAAATATTTTTTTCTTGTCAAGCTCTAAATTCGATTTGTTTATACTTAATTTTGAATATTTCCCTTGCCTTTTCAATAATTACAGCACCCTTTGAAAATCGTACTGAATCTTAAGTATTATGAATATAAAAAAGAACGGAATTTCGCTATTACGCCAAATTTTTCCGTAACATACTTAAATTTTTTCTAAAAGTCCAGAAAAAAGTGAAAAAAAATGAAAGAAAATTAATATAATTCAGGGGAATTCTCCACAAGGTCATTTCAAGATTAACAAAAGGTGAATCATTTTGTGAAAAATAAAGAGTAGAACGCATGGAGCAGAACGCTTGCAGCATAGAGCATGGCGCATAGAGCATGGGGCATGGTGTAAAATGTATAGGTGTCATTCCAGCAGTGGTGCGTGTGGTTCCTTCAGCTGTAAAGAGTCTCACTAACACTCCGTCCTTCAGGGCGGAGAAATAAACATGATCAACAACCGGGGCTTCAGCCCCTCATTTTACCATAATTTCGAAGACACAAGACATCTTATAACAGCATCACGATATATTGAGTTAAATCCGGTGGGTGCAGGGCTGAAGCCCATGATGGCTTTTCGTTTGCTAGATCTCCGCCCTGAAGAACGGAGTTAGTGAGACTTCTGCCTGCATATCGCTGGGGCTTTTGTCCCTACAGATAATTTTCTCCGTGTCTTTGTGGTTGTTTTATTGAATATTAATACAATCGTGCGGGGGCGCGAACCGCCCCTGTTAATTACCAATACATTTTAATATAATTGCGTTTATTCTCTTCCTCAGGCTTCCTCTGAGTAGGCAATCAGACATACCTGGACAACCCCCAAAATTTGCAAGTTATATGATTTATCTTATTGATAATGTAAATACTTAGGAGAAATATAGACATGAAAAATAATTAAAACGAAGATGTCATTATCAGCCAGAGGTGGTTCCCGCCATCAGCGGGACGAGGAGCGAAGCGGCAGCCTGCCTGTCCCGCAGAATGCGGTGGTCCCGATTTCTCGGGATCGTAATCTGCCTGATTTTAGGATTTGTCTTTGTGGTAGTAGATTGCTTCTCCCGGTAAACCGGGATTCCGCCAGAGGCGGACACGCGCAATGACATTTATGCCGTGGAAGGAGATTCTCCCCAACACCTGGGGAATCGGAATGACAACTCTTATTAAAAAATGGGGGTAGTCCAGTACCATAAAACATACCGATGGTTTTTGTTGAGGACAGGTAACTGACCTGTATCCTAAAATCTGCGTTCTTTGCGCCTCTGCGAGAGATTCTTTCCTTTGTGACTCAGTATCTTTATGGTTTTATCTAAAATTTCATAATAACGCCTAACCTGATCCTGCGTCCCAGGTCAAAAGCTGTCGGATCACTAAGTTTACCGCCGGGCAGCCCATTCGGGTCCACCCACAATATGTTGGTTTTATTCAGGGCATTCTTAACCTCAAGATAAGCCATCAGATATCCCGCTCGATTGTTGTTCAGAATAAATCTTAATTCTCTTGAAAGTTTTATGTCAAGGTATTCACGCCATTTCATCCTTTCATCGTTCGGCCTAATACTGTTAGTTTCCGTATATGGGAGCGGGCTGTTCAGTTTATATATTAAGTAAATGCCCCAGGAATTCGGGATCTTGAAGTTAAATTCACCGATAAAAGTATGCCTCTGATCCCAGCTTAACGGGTATTCCCTGTCCTTTGGAACATTTACACCCCAAATCATCCAGTTATACCCCTCGCCCGCTGCTGAACTCGACCCTGAAGCCTTCATAAATGTATAAGACAACTTGGTCGAGTAATAATTTGAATATCGCTTTAACAGTGCAAATTCAAGTCCGATCGCCCGCCCGTAAGCCAGGTTCACATATTCGGCATATCCTCTTCTTGCAGGATGCCCCAGTATAAATGTATCGGGCAGAGCATAGGTTTTTGTATCCACAAGATTACTTATATCCTTGCTGAATCCTGTTACGGAAATAACTGCATTTTCACCGAGCATCCTCTGGTACCCAACTTCATATGCAATGGTTTTTTCAGGTTTAAGATCTGGATCACCAACCAGAGGCCAGTAACCTGAGAAATCATAATTTAAATTTGTAAAAAGATATGAGAAAAGAGGCATCTGAAAGAACCAGCCGTAGTTCAAATGAACAATTTCTTTTTGCGTGATCGGGAAAGTTATTCCGACCCTCGGGCTGATCTGAAATTTGCTGGAAGCTTTAATTTTGGGAATTGATTTTCTCTCACTTGTTGATCCTGACGTTGGGAGCTCAGCGGCAGGCCGCTCTGCCGTTGGATCAAAATAATCAAACCTTATTCCAAAATTCCCGACAAATCCTTCATATTCAATCTTATCCTGGACGAATGCCGCTGCTGCTTTGGGGAAATAATGATATTTGTTGTTCACAACATTATACCCCAGAAGATTCTGTGAAGAATCTACATTTACCTCGTAATATTTAACATCATTTACATATAGATCGTAATAAATAAACTCAAAACCGAACCTGATCTGGTGATACCTGTTTATCTGGCTGGTCAAACTGAATTTCCCAATTGCAGTTATTTCCTCATTATCCTGCCACCACTGCTTGTCTCCCTTTCTCACATAACTCAAAGGATCGGTTGGGTCATAGAGCTCCACTTTTTTATATTCTTCAGAAGGTTTTCCCAATACCTTGTTAAAGATATCGAGGGCGCTTAAAGAGAAATCATAATAAGTGCTTGAAGATATCATGTGAATAAAATTAAGACTGCCCCTGTAGCTGTGTTTCTTCATTTCAGGAAGTCCCTGAAGGTTGAATCTCCACCTGTGTTCATATTCATGCTCCACCCAGTTGGAATACAATCCCTGGGCAATAAGTTTCATGTTTTCATTGATTTTTATGGATACTTTTCCCATCGTATTAAAATTTTCCCGGACAGGGGAATTGAAAAAACGGTATTCTTGATCGAATACGGCGTCATTTCTATGCTTTGTGTCTGTCAATCTCAGGTCGGATGATAAAAAATAATTGATGTTATTTCCAATCGGTCCCCCAAAATTAAACTCATATTTATAATAATTGTCAAATTCATGGTTTTTGATGTACTTTGAAAACATATCTGAGGTAAAAAGTCCGTATCCGTTAAAAGTCCTGCCTCCTTCCTTAGTAACAAGATTAACCACACCTGACATCGCCCTTCCGTACTCGGCATTAAATCCTCCGGTATGAACGGTCATTTCAACAATTGAGTTATTCGGAAGAAGAGCACCTTTTCCGCCTCTTAATGCTTCCTGGACGGGGATGCCGTCAACAAGATACAGGACTTCCGAGCTTCTTCCGCCTCTGAAATGTTCATTTACCACTCCGGGCAGCAGGTTTAACATCTCTGCAAAATCCTCCACGGGGAGCTGGTTAAAATTCTTGCCCTCAATGTAGTGGCTGGTTGAAGTTACATTTGACTGGATCAAGGGTCTCCGGGCAGTAATAACAATTTCTTCTCCTTCAATAACGCCTTCTTCTATTTCAAAATTCATGCTGGTTCTCTGGTCGGCGGTTATATTAACGTCCTTGACTATCAGCGGGGTATACCCTACATGAGTGATCTTTACTGTGTAAGTACCCGCTGGTATATGATTGACAATATAAAACCCGTCTTTATCTGCTGCTGCTCCCAATTTCGTATTTAAAATAATCACCTGTGCCCCGGGTAATGGCTCTTTTGTCTTTTTATCTTTTACATAACCGGCGAGTGTGCCTGTGGTACCATCAGCAAAAACGTCTGATAAAACAAAAAATAAGCTGAATAAAATTAATGCGATCCCGGAAAAACAATTCATCTTTTTCATAGATTCCCTCTGCTTTTTAGAAAATCCCTAAATTATTATTTTATACTACTTATTAATTAAAATCCAATATAATATTGACTATTACAATATAATAACTCCCCTGCAGCTCCGTGGGAACAGTAAAGCTGACCAGGTTGTCATTATATGCATTTTTAGAAGCCTTTACAGCGTAAGAGCCCCCGGGAAGAAAATAATCTCTCGATACTATAAACTCTGCATAGCCGTCATTATTAGTTGTCTTTTTATATACATAGTTATCCGGTGCGGGAGTATTAATGCCATCCAGATCATATAATCCCAGGTCTGCAGATGCTGAGTTCCTTAAAGAATCAGTTCCCGGAATTTTTTCCTGTATATAAACCTGCACCTTGACCTTAGGCACATAGTTTGGGTCATCACCTACTGAATGCTGTATTTCCAGATCAATAACATATTCTTTTACATTGTTAGGATACTGCGGTATTTGAAATTCCTTTTCGGCTGTGGTCGATGAAGGATAACTAACAGCGGCAATATAATTATTTCTCGGAAGAAGAATTTCATTATTTGTGATAATCGTTGCCATCCCGAGACTATCTGTAGTGCTTGTTAAGGAGATATCCGGTTTTACAGGTCTACCGGAGGTATTCAAAATATCAACTATCGCATCCTCGGTGGCCATATATTCACCGCTGATCGGAGAATTGTGAGTTACATAACATCTGACCTTAACCGCCATTGGTTCTATTTCTAAGCTGTTATTTTCACAATTGAAAAAACTGAGTACAAATACTGAAAATACATAAATTCTGATATAAGCCTTTTTCACAATTATTCGCTCCTTACATTAATAATACATTCCGCCTGAACAAAAAACATTTTCCCTTCATTCGGTGTTGCTGGCATTTGAAATTCTGTTTCAGTTTCCGTTAAAGCCGGATTTGACGGATGAGATAGCACAACAAGATAATTCCTGTTAGGACTCAGGACATTGGAATCAGTCTCAAAAACAGCGATCCCGTATTCATCCGAAAATTCTCTAAAAAGTTTACCTTTTATATAATTTTTGTTATAATCGAGCAGTTCAACGATTGCTCCCGTTACTTTGGAATACTCCCTCTGGATGCTGTTATATGCTTTTACTGTAATTTCCAGGTGTACCGGGAAACCTTCCACAGGTCCATTTGTGTCACTGGAACACGCAAGTACAACAAGACTAAAATATAATGTAATGTATAATATATTTTTCATATCTCATCCTTCATTATATACCATTGAGATTTGATGATTTATATTTATTTTATTAATAACATTCACTATGGTTTCTTTAATAAAAAGGAAAATCCATAAATGTGTCATGTGGTTGGGCAAAAAGCCCACAAAAAATGTCATTCCCTTGAAAACGGGAATCCATTTCCACCTTTGGCAGGATCCTGTCAAAGCGGGAACGTTGTTTTTTTCCAAGAGATTCCAAATCACTCCAGAGGGGACATGCAAAGAGACCAATACAGGCTTACCAAAACGTTCTATATTTAAACATACAATATATTTACAATTAAAATAAAAATAAACAGTATACGATAATATACCGGATGGTTTCCCAAGGCAGAAGATTTCAATTACAAATTTCTTTAAAATACAAAAAAGAATTACTAAACCTAAACCCGTCATCAAAATGACAAGCCTAAATTTCATTTACCACCTTTACATAATTCGAATTGATTATGTTTATATAATAATTATTAATAGCATAACTAATGGCAATAATATACGTTCTACCTTATCCCTGCTTTATCCACTCTGATTCTTTGCTGCCAGTTATCATCCCTGTTTCCGGTTTGATCAGGTCTTTCTTCACTAACAATTGTATAAACACCGGTACCTCTAAGGTCAGCGAAAATAATTTTAATTCTCATTTCATAGTAATTCCAGATCTCATGAGGCCTTAACCCGGGATTCGGAAGAGTTTCAATATGGTCCGCTTCGCCCAGTTCCAGATATACCTGTCCCCTATGAGTTCTATAGCCTTTGACCTTATTCCTGTCATATCTCTTAACATAATTCCATCTTCTCAACATTTCATTTCTGAATTCATTTTCGGGGGTATCCGGGTCAGGATCTCTCTTTCTCCAAAAATTCTGAATGAACGAAATCTGGTCTTTTGCGTTCAGAGATTTAAAAATTTCCACTTCATTTTCAGTCCCGACAGCCGATATAAAATTCTTATACATTTCTGACTGCTCTTCCGTTAATTCAGTAATCTGCCCACCGTTCAAAGCAGACGGTCTTGGTACGGACTGCACCCGGAACACCTCAAATTCCCTGTTGCTTGAATAACTCTCACTGCTATTATCATCCGTAACATGGGCGTTTATTGTATATAATCCCGGTTTCAAAGTGGCAATATTAAAAGGTCTGTATATTATTGCCGATTTACCGGGTTTTTTTACCACCTGATCATATGTCTTGATAATATTCCCCATATTATCTTCAAATTCATATTTTATACTTAAGGTCCCGTTAGAATTCTCAGAATAATCGAGATTTATTACTTCAAAATAAACATATAAGAGATTTTTACCTACCGTGAATATCCTGGTCGGATTTGGAACAACCATCAGACCATTCTTCACAAATGGATTTTTTTCAGCTGCTTTATCAATTCTGTATGCAAGTTCGAGGTCACTGACTTTTAACTTTTTCTCATTAAAGAAATCAGGTACATTAATAACACTGTTTATAACTCTTTGTTTGTTTGAAACAATATCAGTAACAGTTGATCTGATCTTAAACTTACCCGGGCTCAATGTCATATATCCAATATGAAACAATGGAGTGGAACTGCCTGTAAGGTTCTTCTCATTTACTTCATTAATCCATTTTCTATTATCAACCATGCTGTCTGCATCGTCGTAAACTTCAGCCGTGATAACAAAGCCTGCCATTTTTTCTCCCTGGTCGGTTTTAATAAATTCCAGGGATTCGCCAAAAAGCCCAAAATAAACCTCTGTATAGGTCCTGTTATTTGATATCTCAGGAAAACTGGAAGCATCAACATAGAACGGGAATTCTTCCTGACCGACATTTTCCTGTGCATATGATATTGAAAATACTAAAAGTAACGTTACTATAAAAATTATCTTTTTCAACCTAAACCTCCATTAATTGAATTTACCAATCTGCTCTCTGGTTTATCAATATGTAATCGCCTGTGCCATGCTTATCAACAAAAACGAACTTCTTCTTTAAAGAATAATAATACCAGATAATGCAGGGTTTTGAACCGTGTAATCCAAGACTTTGATCAGACATGAATGTCCTGTCATCCAGACCTCCTATATTGTCTCTAAAACCATCTTTTTGAGTATCATCCTGAATTGCTCCATAAAGAAAATTAGATGTTATTTCATCCGCCTTACCTAATTTTATATATATTCTGCCTCTATCGGAAATCCAGCCTTCTTTGGTATGCGAGAATTTTTCATTGGAATAGCGGATCCTCCTGTAATATTCCTGCATGGATTCATTTTCCGGAGTGTTAGGCGTTGGGTCCTTTTCTTTCCAGAAACTTAGCCACAATTTTCTTTTTTCAGCAGGATCAGCTTTCTCCATTTTCTTGATTTCACTGCTTTTTGCAATATATTTTAGGTAAGTGATCTTCTTTTCAATATCCTCACCTATAGGTCCGAACGATCTTTTGACAAAGAACCTTTTTTCTTTAGACACAAATTTTTCATTGGAATTGGTTCTGATTCTTACTTCAAGGTAATATTTACCCTCACTAATACTTTCCAGTGGAATTGCAGCAAATTGAGTTGTTGATAAGGCATCAAATTTTAAGTCCTCAAAAAATGAAAAAATGATCTCGCCCCGGTAGTTAACGATCCTGTATTCTACAGTAAGCAGACCATCTTCATCAGTTTCAAAAGGAAGATTGTAAAGTTCATAATAAACATTTAATTCCGGTAATAAATCTCCAAAAACAGTAGTCGCATTCGGTACAAGATTTAAATTATCACTTTTTTTGAAGCGGGGATTTACTTCATCCTTTAATTTTGAACATACCAATTCAATATCACTTAATAAGATCCTGCGGCCATTTTCATAATTATTAATCACAATATCAGTGGAGAAATCATTTTTGTGATCGGTTTCCACATCATTGAGCTGAATTTTCATCTTATATTCGCCCGGATTCAGATTGAAATTCATCTGATTTATCCAGAACTCACTCTGTAATGTTGTTTCCTTGTAATTATTTACGCTTAACTGTTCTTCCCAGTTTTTGTATTCCACCAGTCTGTCGGTTTCATTATCATAAAATGAGACCGCCAGTTCATACTTTCCGGAAAATCCTTCATCTGTTTTGGTAAATGTCACAACATCATTTGAAATTTGATAATAGAACTCTAAAACTGATTTATTATCACTGCCTTTGTAAGAAGCATAATCATAGTAAAAATTCAGTACCCTGCCCTTTGAAGATTCCTGAACAACCTGGGCATTAATGTTTAAATGAAAAATAAACATCAATATTAAAACCATTAAACCTAAACCTTTTTTTCTTATCTTCATAATTTCACCATCTTGATTAATTTAAATTAAATTCTTTTCTTAAATCAACCATTATTTTCCGGGCCTGTGAAGGATCTTTATCAAACGTTTGTTTTATATAAATTCCTACATTCAAAATTTCACGTGCCCGTGATTGATTTGCATCTATTTTTAATGTTCTGCTTAAATAGTTTATTGCCTTATCGATATACTCAATATTTATATTCTCAACTCCCCAGCGAAAATACGCATACCCTAAATTCGTCAAACCGTTCGTATATTCAGGAGATAAGCTGACCGACCTTTCAAAGGACGCAACTGCACTGGTGTAATCTTTAAGTTTAATATAAGCATTACCAATATTAAAATAATATTCATGTTTTGTATTGTCAAGATTAATCGATTTATTTAACAATTCCACTGCCAGATCACTTTGTTCATTATTAAGCGCATTTGCCGCTTTCAAATTGTAAGCAGCAGCCAGGCTTACCTTTGCAGGGTGCCACTGTTCATTTAAACTCAGGGCTTCTTCATACAGTTCAATGCCGCCGTCTAAGTAGCCCTGTGTTACGAATGAATTACCTAAATTATATTTTGATATTGATGTATACATATCCTTCTTAGAATTTTGCTTTACATTTATATTGACGATTAAAAACAGGAAAAGTAAAATAAAAACCTTAATAATTTTCTCTTTTCTTCCAGTATTTTTTATTTCACTGAAAATATATTTAAAAGAATATCCTGCATAAATCATCAGCAGAGGTACGGCAGGAAGCCTGTACCTGGATGAAACATAAAACAAAATAACTGAGAGAAAAACTCCGGTAAAATAAAGCAGTATTATTGTATCTTTGGTTGTTTTCCGTCTGGAAACAAATATCCCGAACAATGCCAGAGGGGCGATCAACCAGTATCCGATCGAAAATCTAAGTGTTTTGAATCTGTCTTTGTAAATTTCAAAATTAGAATCAAGCGGAATTTCATAACCTTCAAAAAACAGCAGGATTTTTTTCATTTCAAGCTTAAAAAATTTGAATGGATCTGAAATTATATAATTCATCCCTTTTTTTATCCAGTAAAATGAAACTTCAGAAGGTTTTAGAGTTCTGCCTTCCTCTCTTTCAGCAATGATCTTAGAATATTCTACAGCTCCTTTCTGTGTTGGAGGTATCTCTTCAGGCATTGTCAAAGTACCTGTCGCATCAGTGTTGTTTCCAAGATAAAAATTAATGCCTCCGTGAGAAGTAATCGGAACAAAATCTTTTGCTATTACATAATTCCTGAGGGTTGCCGGGGCAATTGCAAGAAAAGCACCCAGCAGATAGATCAAATAAAATTTTCTATTATTACTGTTTTTCCTGATCTCATTATATATCCACCACAAAAATACCAATACAGGAATAAGCAAAAAGTTCGGTCTGCCTAATGCTGCAACTCCGAGTATTATTCCGCTGGTTAAAAAATATATGCCTTTTGACTTTTCCTGTCCGGAAATATAATAATACAGCGAAATGAGTAGAAGCAGTATGGAAATGCTTTCACCAAGGAACTGTAGAGTGAAAAACACAAGAACACCATAAAATGAATAGATCAGCCCCGAAATAAAGGCAGGCCATTTTCCAAATATTTTTTTACATATAACGTAGATTATTACGCTTCCAAGCGAACAAATGATCAGTTGGACAAGGAGAGCAAAGTTTAGATCATTATTTGAGATAAGGAACGCACCCGCTAAGACATATGGATATAACGGAGCGAAATCAAAAACACCCTCCCCGATCAATTCACCCGACCGAATCTCTTTTGCCCATTCAATATAAGTATTCTGGTCCAATCCTTCGCCTGTAGGTAAAAAATATGGTGTGTCGTTTATCTCAACATAATATATAAATCTGAATAAAAAGGAGGCAAACACGAGAATTAATATCAAAAAGAGATCCTTCTGCATCCAGGATGTCCTGAATTTCAGCTTATTAACCGCTTTTAAGAAAATAT
>JBHPGK010000002.1:0-58780 GCA_042570605.1 Candidatus Zhuqueibacterota bacterium | reverse complement strand
ATTTTATGTATTGAATTAAAACAATTTCAGGTAAAAGTATGAGCAATTCAAAAAAAACAAAAAACATGACTAATGTAACTCAGGAACATTTCTTTAATCTGTCAATTGATATGCTGTGTATAGCCGGATTAGATGGGTATTTCAAGCATTTAAACTTATCGTGGGAACAGACTCTCGGTTGGACTAATGAAGAGCTTTTAGACAAACCATTTATCGAGTTCGTACATCCTGAAGACAGAGAAAAAACGATAAAAGTTATTCAAAACCTGACTGCAGGTGAAAATGCGATCGTTTTTGAAAACAGGTTTAAATGCAAAAATGGAGAATACAAATGGTTCTCATGGAACGCAATCCCAATAACCGGACAGAATTTAATCTATGCAATTGCCAGGGATATTACGGAACGAAAGAGAATAGACCAGGAGTTAAAAAATAACCAGCAAAAATACCAGAGTCTGTTTAATAAGGCAAATGATTATATAATTTTAATTGATGAAAAAGGAAACATAATAGAATTGAACGAAAAAGCGTCAGAGTTTGTCGGGGGAGAAAGATCAAATGTTATCGGGCAGAACCTGATGAAAGTTTCCTTTCTTTCAAAAGAAGATAAAAGAAAAGCCTTTGAGAGTTTTAAAGAACGCTTAAGCAGCAGGGGAGTCGGATCTTATGAGTTGGAATTTATCCGTTATGACGGAGAAAAGCTGAACGGCGAGGTCAATGCAAATATTATTGATCTGGATGACGGCACAAAATGTGACCTTGTAGTAGTAAGAGATATTACTAACAGGAAAAGAACCGAAGAAGAACTTAAGCTTTTGACTGAGCGGCTTTCTCTTGCAACAAGATCAGCAGAAATAGGGATTTGGGATTGGGATGTTAAAAATAATATTCTCGTTTGGGACGACTCTATGTATAACCTCTATGGTGTTAAAAAGGAAGATTTCTCAGGCGCCTATGAGGCTTGGGTCCAGGGATTACATTCGGATGATAAAGAATCAGGTGAGAAGGAAATTGAAATGGCGCTAAAGGGCGAAAAATATTTTGATACAGAATTCCGTGTTGTTTGGCCTGATGATTCAATTCATTCCATTAGAGCCATAGCAACTGTAATGCGTGATAATGATGGGAAACCTTTACGGATGGTTGGAGTAAATTGGGATATAACCGAAAGGAATAAAGCCGAAGTACTTCTGAAAACCAGAAATGATATGCTGGACATTATCAGTCGTTCTCAATCCAAGTTTATTGCAGAAATTGAGCCCAGATATATATTTGATGAACTGCTCGAAAATTTACTTGCCCTGACAAAAAGTGAATATGGTTATATTGGCGAGGTCCTGTTATCAGATAATGGTGATCCTTTTTTAAAAAGCCATGCCATCACAAATATTGCCTGGAATAAGGAAACAAGAGATTTTTATAAAAAAAATGCCCCGAAAGGGATGGAATTTCATAATTTAAAAACTCTATTCGGTACTGTAATGACCTCTGGAAAACCAGTGATCTCAAATAGTCCGTCAAAAGACAACCGGAGCGGCGGTCTCCCAAAAGGGCATCCACCCCTTAACAGTTTTCTGGGGATACCTTTTTACAGCGGTAAAAAAATGATCGGAATGGTTGGAATCGCAAACAGACCGGATGGATATTCTGAAGATATTATCGAATATCTTAAACCGTTTTTATCTACATGTGCTAATTTAATTGAAGGTTATTCGACAAGAAGACATCGAAAAGAGGCTGAAAAAGCGCTTGAAGAAAGTGAGGGCAGACTTGAACTGGCATTAAAGGGGGCAGATCTCGGATTGTGGGATTGGAATATAAAAACAGGTGAAGTAGTTTTTAATCAAAGATGGGCAGAAATGCTTGGTTATTCCCTGGATGAAATTATACCTAATGTAGATTCATGGTATAAACTAAATCATCCGGAGGATGTACCTCTTATTGAAAAAGCTCTTAAAGATCATTTTGAGGGTAAAACCGAAATTTATGAAACAGAACACAGGATGAAAACAAAATCAGGGGAATGGAAGTGGATTTTAGACCGGGGCAGGGTCTTTGAAAGAGATAAAAAAGGTAATCCTTTAAGAGCAACCGGTACTCATCTGGATATAACCGAACGTAAAATATCGGAAGATGAGTTAATTAAGAAAACTGATATGTTAGAAAACTACAGCTCAAATCTAAAGATATTAAATAATATAGCTACTACCCAATACGACAGTTTTAATGCTCTTATTACTGATTATCTGGATGCAGGAAAAAAGATCTTTAATCTTTCGACGGGAATATTAAGTGAAATAAAAGGAAATGAATATTTGGTCCGTGCGACAAAAACAGACCTTGATTTTTTAAAACCCGAACTTGTTTTTGAACTGAAAGATACTTATTGTAAATTAGTTGTTACAAAAGTAAAAACTATTGCTTTTAACAGCGCTAAAGAAGTTCATAAGAACAAGATCCACCCGATCTTTCCCAATGAATATTTTGAATCTTACATAAGCGCACCAGTTTTTGTTAATGGTAAAATATACGGTACACTGAATTTTTCATCACCGGTTAAAAGAGAACAGGCTTTTCAGGATTATGAATTTGACATTATAGAATTAATGGCAGAGAGTATTGGAAAATTTATTGCTTATGAAGAGGTAAATACAGAGCGGAAAAAAACAGAAGAAGAGAAGCGAAAACTTTCTGTCGCTGTAGAACAGAGCCCGAGTACAGTTGTAATAACCGACATTAATGGCAATATTATATATGTTAATCCGAAGTTCACGGATTTAACCGGGTATAAAGAAAAAGAAGTAATAGGCAAAAATCCAAGGATACTGAAATCCACTGAAAGACCCAGTGCTGAATATAAACCGCTCTGGGAGACTGTGACTGCAGGTAAAATCTGGAGGGGAGAGTTTATAAATAAGAAAAAGAATGGAGAACATTACTGGGAATCTGCATCAATTTCACCAATTAAAGACATTGAAGGTAATATAACTTCATTTATAAAGGTAGCAGAAGATATTACCGAAAGAAAAAGGATTGAAAAGGAATTAACAGAAAGTGAGGAAAGGACAAGAACAGTAATAAACACACTTGTGGATGCAGTAATAACTATTAATGATAATGGTATTGTCGAGAGTTTTAATCTTGCCGCTGAGGCGCTTTTTGGTTATGATAAGGAAGAAGTTATAGGAAAAAATGTCAATATTTTAATGCCGGAACCTTATCACGGCAATCATGATGGTTTTTTAAGTAATTATCTTAAAACCGGTGAAGCAAAAATTATAGGAATTGGAAGACAAGTAAAAGCAAAAAGAAAAGACGGGATTATTTTCCCCATCGAGCTTGCTGTAGGCGAAATGAGATTCGGCAGCAAATCAGCCTTTGTCGGAATTGTTAAAGATATAACTGAAAGGAAAAGAGGGGAAGAAGAAAGAAACAGGCTGATAGATAAGCTGCAGGAAAAATCAAGCCAGTTGAATATTACCTTGAACAGTGTTGGAGACGGGATCGTTGTTACCGATGATAAACTTAATGTTTTATCATCTAATCCTGCATTTGCAGATCTGATGGGTTTGCCGATGTACAGGATCAGGGGGCAACTCTGCACTGATATTATGAAGATGGATGAGCATTCTAAAGACAATATTGCCGATTTGAGGGGGCTAATGCTTGAAGCTGTAAACAGCGGTCAGAAAACATCAAGACGGTTTGCGATTGAAAATCATGAAGGAAAGAAAATTACTCTCGAGGCGATCAATTCACCTATGAAAAACATTGAAGGCAAAATAATTGGCAGTGTTTTCTCTTTCAGAGATGTATCAAGAGAAGCTGAGATCGATAAAATGAAAAATGAATTCATTTCAACCGTTTCACATGAATTAAGAACTCCACTGACTTCGATAAAGGGCTATATTGATCTTATTCTTTCCGGGGATACAGGTGAAATAAATGAACTTCAGCAGGAGTTTCTCGATATTGTCTACCAGAATTCAGACAGGCTTAATAATCTGATCAACGACCTTCTTGATGTAGAGAAAATTGAATCCGGTAAAATTGATTTGAAGTTCGAAAAAATCTCTTTAAGCGACCTGGTGAGTCATGCTGTAAAAACGATGCATAATTTGGCGGATGAAAAAGGATTGAATTTTGATTCAAAAATTAAAGATGGTATTGAAATTATTGGTGACCGTGATAAGCTTGTTCAGGTATTGACTAACCTGATATCTAACTCCATAAAGTTTACCAAACAAGGTGAAATTTCAGTTGAGTTAAAGGCAATTCAGGAAAAATCGCTAATAATTGTCCGTGATACGGGAATTGGGATAAGTAAGGTTGACCAGAAAAATCTATTCAAAAAGTTTTTCCGTGCAGATAATGAATATGTGAGAGAAGTCGGAGGTACAGGTCTGGGACTATCAATTGTTCAAGCAATCGTGGAAAAACATGGCGGCATGGTAAAAATAAAAAGCGAATTAGGGCAGGGATCTGAATTCAGAATTATTATCCCGATGAAAAAATAATAATTTTTCCCTGTAAAAAAAAGAAAAAATTGTTGAAAAATATGATTATATTGTTAAAGTTAAAGTAAATTCAACAATTTTAAAATTTTTAAATATGGAAAATATAAAGAATAATCTTGACCAAAAGCTGAGATTAATTCTGGTTGTAGATGATGATAGAGATATCAGGACTTTCCTTAAGATCAAATTGTCAAAAATTGGGTATAATATTATTGAGGCTCCAAATGGTCATGAAGCCATAGAGAAAGCGAAAAAATTCAGACCGGATCTTATTACACTCGATCTGAGAATGCCCATTATGGATGGTGCCAAAGCATGCCATTACCTGAAAGAGCATAAAGATCTCAAATATATTCCTATTATAATTGTTTCAGCTATCAAGGATCTTAAAAGTAAAGCTGCCGCTTTTTCACTGGGTGCCGATGATTATATAACCAAGCCCATTGATTTAATTACGCTTGTTGCCCGAATAAGATCGATCTTAAGAACAAAGGACCTTCAGGATCAGGTTCTCAAAAGTGAGGATAAAAAAGCAATTTCCGACAGTCTTTTTGATTATCAGCACCTGTTTGAAAGAATCGAGGTTGAATTCGGGAAATGCAGGAAAGAGAAAAAACCTTTATCTATTTTATATCTGGACGTTGATAATACTAAATTGATAAATACTATTTATGGACATAAAACAGGAGACATTGTAATAAAAAATGTGAGAGAGATCACGTATGACCGTTTAAATCAATATGGTATAATTTTAAACTCCAATACTGACAAAATATTCGTTATATTACCTAAAATGAACGAGGATAAAATCCGAATTATTGCAGGAGAGATGTCTAAAGAAATACGCAATAAAGCGTTTCCAATGGATATGGTTGATGAAATTGATATAAGGGCTAAGGAAGTTACGGTAAGTATGGGATTAGTGACGTGGGATAAAGTGGAAGGGGTATCTTCAGAAAAACTCCTGTCAATTACGGAAACCTCTTTGAAGAATGCGAAAGAAGAGGGTAAAAACAGGAATGTTCAGTTTCAGTTTTACAGTAAATCGAAAGATGGAAAGCATATAATCGATAAGAAGGTAATAAAAGAATCGGGGGAAAAATGAGTCATAAAATAGTACTTGCAGAGGATGAACCGCAAATCGCCAGGCTGATACAATTTAAACTGCAAAAGGAAGGATTTGAAATAATTTGGAAAGATAATGGTGCTGATGCGCTGGACAGCGTAAAAGAACATAAACCTGATCTTGTACTGCTCGATGTAATGATGCCTGTAATGGATGGATACCAGGTTCTGAAAAAGATAAAGGAAGACGAAAATCTGAAAGATACTCCTGTGATCATGCTTACTGCTAAAGGACAGGAAAGGGATGTAGTTAAAGGATTTGATCTCGGAAGTGAGGACTATATTGTCAAACCGTTCAGACCAGCCGAACTGGTCTCAAGAATTAAGAAAATACTCAAAGGGTAATACCTAATGCAAAGATCATTTACCTCTGCTATCTTCATCTTTGTATTATTTTTTATCTGTGATGTTTCTTTTTCTCAAGAAAATCTCCATGAAACTGCTAAAAAGTTCATGGAAGAAAAAAAATATCAGAAAGCAATTGAAACTTACCAAAAGATTCTTCTTCAAACTCCCGGTGATTTTGAAATCCAAAAGGATCTGGCTAAAGTATACAGCTGGCTAAACGACTATGACGAATCAATAAAGATTTATGATTCTATTTTAAAAAAATACCCGGATGATTTAGATATTAAGCTTCAACTTGGATTGGTCTATGCATGGAAAACAGATTATGATAAAGCCGAGCATATTTTTAAAGATATTATTGAAAGTTCAGATTCTTATTATGACGCATATATCAGTCTTGCACGAGTTTATTACTGGAAAAGTGAATATAAAAAATCAATTTCAATTTTAGAAAGAACTGAAAATAAATTCTCTGAAAATGCGGAATCTATGATACTAAAAGTCAATGTATATTATGCAAATGGTAATTATAAAAAAGCGAAATTTTATAATTCAAAGTTATTATATTTTGATCCTCTTTCACAAAGAGGACTTGAGTTTGCCAAAATCCTGAAACTGAATTCATTTGAGATTGGATATAATTATGATAATCTTTCAGTAATGGATGACTGGGAAGAAAAGTATGTATCATTTGAATATAAACCTAACAGGAATAATTCTGTTTTTCTGAATGCCGGTTTTTTTAATAGATTTAGCCTTAAGGATAGAAAGTTGGACTTGGGGTATAAGTTTATGTTAATTAACAAAATAATTATAGAAAGCGGATTTGGAATAGGATTTGATAATAAATTTCTGCCGAAAAACAGAGTTAATGCAAGTATTGGTTACGAGATGTTCAAGGGGACTGTATTAAATATTGGAATGAATTATTTGAAATTTAATGAGGGATATGTTAATATATATATAACCGGTACTGATCTGTACCTTCCTAAGAATTTCTATTTTACATACAGATATTATTACAGTTCCGGTGATATAAATGTGGTCAGTTCAACAAATTTATTAAGTATTAACAAGATATTTTTTAACGATTCCCGGTTATCTTTAGGTTATTCCAGCGGTGGTGAGGTTTTTCATGTTGTAGGCAAACAGGATCTAAATGAATTCAAAAGCAATTCTGTTTTTATGAATCTCCAGCTGAGAATTTCTGGGAATTTTAAAATTCGGTTATCCTTTATCAATACCGATAGGGAAGGGTCATATAACAGAAAAACTTATGGCTCAAGTATATTTTATTTATTTTAATATCTTTATAATGAAATGCCTGAATTTGATTTCGTGAATTCTTTCAATCTGAGTGAAAAAATCCTTGTATTTTCAATTGTAATTCTTTTATTACTGGTCTTAATATTATTCCTTTACACAATTTATCTCAGGGTGTACCTGAATCTAAAAGAAAAAAGAGACTCAAGAAAAAAGCTACAATGGGAAATTACAATTTTAGAATTTCTCAGCGGGGATATTGACGAAAAAGACATATCTATTTCCGTCAAACAGAAAGACTTTATCCTTTTCGGAAATTTTATCGAGGATTATCTGATAAATATTTCCGGGGAAGATTATGAAAATATCATGAAATTCCTGAAAACCAGGGTCTGGTATGGCGAAATTCTTTTAAAGGCTTTAAAGAGAGGAAAAAAGTGGGAAAAAGCATATGCAGCACATTTTTTAGGTTTAATGAAGTATGCAAGGGCTGATGACGAGCTGTTAAATCTGATGTATGATAAATCTCCCATTGTTTATCTCAGTGCTTATGAAGCAATTCATCATATCAGCAGTAAAACACAACTTTATAAAATTCTGAGAACATTTCTTTCCATTAAGAATATCAGTAATACCAAGATGATCGAAATTATAATGGGATACGGGAGCTCAATTCTACCTGAACTTGAAAAGCTTCTGGAAGATCCTGAGGTAACTGTTGAGAGAAAAAAAATAATCAGCGAGGTCTTAAAATACCATGGTAATTTTGAAACAGGAGAAGCAGTATTAAAGATAGCCATGTTATCTGATGATGATGAATTGAAAATTGCCTGTATTAAGACTCTTGGAGATCTGGAATTTTTGGACGGCGTTCCTTTTTTATTGGAATGTCTGGATTCGGATAACTGGATATGCCGCAGCCAGGCAGCTAAAGCTTTAGGGATAATAGGTTGGGATGAAGCGGTTCCCCAAATGACAGAGTTATTAACAAATGATGATCATTACTGGGTAAAACTGCATTCTGCATCTGCAATAAAAACATCAACCCCTGGTTGGAAAAAGATACTGAAAAAAATATATTCCGAATCAAATGATGAAGACACCAGACAGATTATTAAATACGTATGGTACGAGAAAGAAAATCAATAGGCAGTAATTAATGGATTTTTTGATAACATTTCTAATAAAGTCAATTTATGTCTATAATTATCTGATTTTAGCTTATTTTATTCTTTTGAACGGATCTTATATTATATTGACTATATTGTCTTTCCTCGCTATAAGAAAATATCTTGATGAATACAAGCTGATAAAGCCGAAACGGCTTTTTCAGTCCTCATTTTTTAAACCGGTATCGATAATAGCACCTGCATTTAACGAAGAAGCAACTATTAAAGAGAGTGTCAAATCTCAACTGCAGCTTCAATATCCTGAATTTGAAATTGTTGTTGTAAATGATGGTTCTAAAGACAGGACTCTTGAAGTCTTAAAACAGGAATATAATCTGAAAAAGAGCCTTCGCCCGGTCCGTAATCTTATCCCTTCAAAGGAAATAATTGCAATATATGTTTCTGAGGATTACCCAAATCTGACAGTTGTGGACAAGGTGAACGGTAGAAAAGCAGATGCATTGAATGCAGGGATCAATGTTTCCAGGTATCCTCTGGTCAGTACTATTGATTCTGACTCATTGCTGGAGAGGGATGTAATGCTGAAACTTGTAAGACCATTTCTGGAAGATGACAGTGTTATTGCAGTCGGCGGAATAGTCCGGGTTGCGAACGGCTGTAAAATTCGCGCAGGTGAAGTTGTTGAAATTTCACTGTCTAAAAAGTGGCTTCCCAATTTTCAGGCAGTTGAGTATTTCAGGGCTTTTCTTTTCGGCAGGGTAGGGTGGGATGTTTTGAACAGCCTCCTTGTTATTTCGGGTGCTTTTGGTCTGTTCAAAAAAGATGCAATAATAGAAGCGGGCGGCTACAGGCATGATACAGTCGGGGAAGATATGGAGCTCGTAGTCAGGATGCACAGGAAAATGAGGGAAAAGAAAAAACCGTACAGAATTACTTTTATGCCTGAACCGGTTTGCTGGACAGAAGTTCCCGAATCATTAAAAATACTTGGCAGGCAGCGCAATCGGTGGCAGCGCGGTTTGATGGATACGCTCTTAATTCATAAAAAAATGCTGCTGAATCCGAAGTTCGGGCCTGTAGGGATGCTGGCTATGCCATTCTTTTTCTTTTTTGAAATGCTGGGACCAATTGTAGAGGTGACCGGCTATATAATTTTCTTTGCTTCCTGGTATTTTGGCGTGATAAATTTCAATTTCGCCATGTTATTTCTTTTCGTTGCGATAATTCTTGGTGTGGTATTATCATTAATGTCTTTGCTTTTGGAAGAACTCTCATATAGAAAATATCCTAAATTGTCTCATCTGATAAAGCTGTTCTTATTCAGTATCCTTGAGAATTTTGGATACAGACAGCTGCATACATGGTGGCGTTTTACAGGTTTTATAGATTTTATTAAAGGTAAAAAGACCTGGGGTGTTATGGAAAGAAAAGGATTGTCGAATTAATTTTTTATAATAAAAAATGCCCCCGCTGGTGCAGGGGGAGAGAGGATTACAACGCAGAGCATTGTAACCAGATGGCTAAAATAAAAGGTTCTCGTTCCAACGGTCTCTCCGTTGGAACGACAGAGTTCTGCAACATCCCCGTTTCAGTGGGGGGAATTTAAGTTTATTTTGAATTTACTTTATTCTTAACAGTCTCAATAATATTATACAATATCGGTATCAGGAACAGAGTAAAAATTGTTGATGTTATCAATGCACCAATAGATACTATTGCCATTGGTGACCGGAATTCAGCTCCTTCACCAAGTTCAAGCGCAAGCGGAAGCATACTTATTGCAGTTGCAAGGTTTGTCATGATGATCGGACGGAGCCTGACCGATGAAGCTTCAACTATTGCTTCAAATAATTCCTTACCTTCTTCACGTAACTGCTGTATATACTCAACAAGTAGAATTCCGTTATTAACAACTATACCTACAAGCATAACTACCGCCATAAGAGAAATGATGCTGATAGCTTTGCCTGTAATGACCAGAGAAAGTACGACTCCAATCATTGCAAGCGGCAGTGTCATCATTATTATAAAAGGATGGATATATGACTCCATTATTGCAGCGAGGACAATAAACGCAAGGATAATTGCTAAAATCAGCGTTTTTAATAGTTCAATGAAAGATTCCATCATTATCTCTGCCTGCCCGCCAAAATTTATTTCATACCCTGGATCCAGTTCAATTTTGTCAGTTTCAGCATTTATATCTGCAGTAACATCACCGATATTCCTATTTGCCACGTTTCCTGATATAATGATCATTCTCTTTTTGTTCTTTCTTAGAACAGAAGTAGGTCCTTCCGTTTCTTCAATATGAGCAAGCTCTGTGATCGGGATATAATTATCTTTTACTTTAATGACAATATCTTTTATCTGTTCAGCATATTCTATATACGACCTGTCAAGCTGTACGCGGATATCATATTCCTTGTTACCGATCCTGTATTTTGATGCTACATTTCCATCAATATTTGCGCGCATTACGCCTGCCAGGGTAGCAAGTGAAATACCATAATCAGCCATTTTCTTGCGGTTTGGACGTAATCTTATCTCCGGGACTCCTTCCCGTGAGCTTGATTTAATATCTACTGCCCCCGGGATACTTTTAGCAATATTCAGAACTTCTTCGCCAATATTGTTAAGTTTGTCTATATCTTCGCCGGTGATCTCAATCTGCAGGTCTGATCCACCGCCTCCACCCATTGACTGTGTCATTTGAATAGCGATATCTGCGATCGGGATCTTTGCAAGATCGGGCTTTAATTGTTCAACAAGATCCTGAGTTTCTATTGTTCTGTCATCCATTGGCACCAGTTTTATAATGATCTGACCATATTGAATACCCTGGTTTACACCGATAAATGTTCCCGGTGACTGCCCGACAACGGTATAGAAACTTTCAATTTCCGGGATTTTTTCAAAAATACTTTCAATACTGAATAGTACCCTGTCTGTCTGATCCAGGTTTGAGCCGGGTGGTAATTCTATGGATATCTCGATATAGCCGCTGTCGGTCGCCGGCATAAATTCTGAACCTACATATTTAAAAAGTGATGTAGAAACTGTGAACACTGCAAGTATTATCAGGACAAATGTACCCTGATGATTCAGTGCCCATGATAAACCGGATTTGTAATCCAAAGCAAGTTTATCGTAAACCCTGTCCCATGCTTTACCAAAACCTACAAGAAAATTGTTTTTCAGATTGACAATTATTATCAACCCGAAAACAATAGTAATAACTACAGCCGGGATCTGTCCGAAAAGGTATCTGAAAATCAGGAAAGCAATAACAGTAATTAAAATATACAGGACCGATTTAATAATATAATACCACAGGACATAGAATATATTTGATCTTAACTGTGCAAACGTCGGTTTGAATATCAGTTTGCCGAGAATTCCTGCAATGCCGAATCCGGCAAGTAAACCAAGTATTGTTCCAATACTTCCGATAAGATTTGAAAGCTGCATACCTAAAAATACAAAGAATGCTACAGAGGCTGCACCTGCCAGGAAAGTGGTCAATGAAAGAACAAACAGATCAAAACCATGTGTTAATTCTTCTTTTTTCTTCAAAAGCTTTGCTGCCAGCATGGGTGTAAGTGTAAAAGCAACAAGTAATGAAAATGTTGTAGCAAAGGCGACTGTCAGGCCAAATTGATAAAAGAATTGTCCGATGATCCCACCCATAAACGCAATAGGTGTGAACACAACTATGTTAGTCAATGTACTTGCAACAACCGCTTTTGCAATTTCTGTAGTTCCTTTTATTGCGGCCTCGTCCATATCCTTTTCAATTTTTGTGAACCTCATGATGTTTTCAAGAACAACGATCGAATTGGTTACGAGCACTCCTACAGTAACTGCAAGCCCCAGTAAAGTCATGAAATTTAATGTAAAACCGGCAGAAGATACCAGAATGAATGTAGCGATTATCGAAGTGGGCATCGAGAGAGCAGCAATGACAGTTCCCTGCCAGGAATGCAAGAAAAGGAACAGGATCAATCCGGTTAAAATAATACCGATACCGATATTATTTACAACCTCGCTGATGGATTGTCTGATAAATGTTGATTCATCACTGGCGATCTGAATCTGGATGTCCTGCGGAATGACTGCTTTTATCCTGTCGAGATTTTCCAGAACATCATCAACAACCTCAACAATATTTGCATCCGACCTTTTTATCAGAGATACTCCGACACTTGAATTACTGTTAAATCTTGAAAAAAGTCTCTGTTCTTCAAAATCATCAACAATGTAGGCAACGTCTCTTAAGCGGATAGGACCGCTGTTTTGAGGCGTAATATTTACATCATAAAGATCATCAACGCTTTTGAATTCCCCATCCACTCTGATATTAAATTCCCGTCTTTCCTCGGTAATATGACCGCTGGGTATATTCAAGTTTTCGGTTGACAGCGCCATGATCACATCCATAACACCAATATTCTGCGACCTCATTATTTCCCTTTTAAGGCGGACCTTTATCTCACGTATTTTTCCACCGATAATGTCTACAGATGCAAGACCCTGTATTTTCATAAGTTCCGGCCTTATCATATCATCTGTGATCTCATATATCTCATTTAAAGGTCTGTCACCTGAGACCGCCAGGTTCATAACAGGTCTGGCACCCATATCGAATTTTAGAACGATCGGGTCAAAAGCATCATCAGGAAGATCGGGTTTTACGATTTCAACTTTATCTTTTACATCCAGTGCAGCAATGTCTACCTCCACTCCGACCTCAAATTCAATTGCCACAATTGAAACCCCTTCAACTGATGTAGAGGAAATCGTTTTAACACCATTTATAGCACTGACCTGTTCTTCTATCTTTTTTGTGATCAGGTTTTCTATTTCAACCGGACCTGCTCCTATATATATTGTCTGTACAGTCACAAAAGGGAATTCAATCTCAGGCATAAGTTCTATACCCAACCCGAGAAAAGCATATAAACCCAGAATAACAAACGTCATTATTATCATCGTTGCTAATACAGGGCGTTTAACTGAAATTTTTACTAAAAACATACAAATTACCTTCCAGTAAAATAGTTAATGTTCAATATTTTTAAGAAACAACCACAATTTTTGCACCGTCTGAAAGTTTATTATGACCTTCGACTACAATAGTATCATCAGTTTTGATATCCCCTGATATTTCAATCCATTCACCTTCGGATATACCCGGGATAACAGAAACTTTCTTCACAGTATTATCAGGCCGGACAGTATAGACATAACATGTTCCGTTCTCCTTGATCAAAGCATTAGCGGGTACAGCAGTTACATTCTTTTTTTCGCCCACAATGAGATCAACCGAAGCAAACATACCCGGTTTCAGAAGATGTTCAGGATTTAGGATATCAATTCTTACAGTAAAATTACGTGCTCCGGGATTTGTTGATAACGCAACTCTGCTGACAAGTCCGTCAAATTCCCTGTCCGTGTAAGAACTGATCTTGATTTTAGATCTTTGACCGTTTTTGATCAGCGAAATATCAGACTCTGAAACAAATATTTCAGTAATCACTTTATCCAGTTGAGCTATTCTGACCAGAGGAATTCCAGGAGCGACAGATTCACCATTTCTGATAAAAATGTCAGTGACAATTCCATCGATAGGAGCGGCAATTTTCTGACGCCATTCAGCAGCGTCCATGTCCGCCTGTGCAACTTTTACCCTTAATAATGCCTTATCATAGATCTGCTGTGATACTGCGCCTGCTTTAAAAAGTTCTCCAGTCCTTTTCAAGTCCAGCTTAGCATCATCAAGAGCTTCGGAAATATTTCTGTATGCTGACGTGTTTCTGTGGTCAAGAGTTATCAGGTGCTGCCCGTTTTTAACCTTATCACCAAGAGAAACCTTAATATCCAGCACTTTTTCCATAATAACAGATACCGCATCAGCCTGAGTTATTCCCTTTATCGAACCGGTAAAACTCCTGATAGTCCTTAAATCTTTCTGAACGACAGGGGATACGCGAACCGGGACGCCGTCCCGTACCTGGATATCTTCTATTGTAAGGATCTCGGTTTTAGACCGTTCGATACTTGCCCGGACTCCTTTGAAAACAAGAAATACTACTGCAGCAAATAAAACAGCAAATACTACTTTTTTCATGAATTTATCTCCTTAATAATTTTTTTATTTGTCCATATTTTAATTGCCAATGGCATTTTCCCATTGGGCTCTTGCTATTTCATAGTCAAAAACACTTTGTAATTTATTTAACTGAGCTAATTCTAACTGTAAATGTGAATCGAAAATTTCAAGCTGCGTCCCTTGACCGGATTTAAACCTGACTTCAGAAATATCATATGCCTTTTTTGCCAGTTCAACCGTTTTTTCTGTGGATGTTATTCTCTTATAGGCATCGTCAAGCATATTTAAAGCCTGTTTCACCTGTATCTCGATCCCATCTCTCATCTGCGCGAGCTGATAATCCATTTCTTTAACAGCAATTCTTGCCTGCTGGACCTTTGCGCCCGTTCTGAATCCGTTAAAGATCGGTATTGATAAATTTAATGAGGCAGTCTGTGACCTGTAGCTGTTTTTGAAACCGAAATTGTCAGACTGTCCCTGGTATTGATAAGTATAATTGGCAGATAATTTCGGGAAATAACCTGACCGTTCAATTTTTGTGTTCTCATTTAAAATATTTCTTAACAATTCAAGGTTTTTATAATCATTTCTTTCTAAATGAACATCTTTGCTGGCTTCATTTAGGGTCTTTTCGCTAATATAACCCGGTTTCAGGTCACCAACAACTTCAATCTCACGGTCAAGTGGTAATCCTAAAGTATTTTTCAAAAAGTCTAATTGTAATTTGAGATTGTTTTCAGAACTAATAACTCTCGGTTTTGTATTAGCGACCTGGACCTCAGCTCTGATCAGATCGAACTCCGAAGCCATACCGTTTTTATACATGACCTGAATGTTTTTCAAATGAGCTTCTGCAAGACCCAGACTCTGGGTATTAATTTTATGTACTTCTTCACTCAATAATACTCCCAGAAATCCCTTTTTAACATCAAGAGTAACTCTCTTTTTTATCATCTGGAAAGATTCTTTTAAAGAGTTTGAATAAATTTTTGCTATTTTAAGTGCAGTCCAGGTGATTCCTCCTGAATATAATGTCTGGTTTATCTGGAAAGCTGATTGTATGGAGTTATTAAAACCCATTTCAAATTTTGTTACCTCACCGTTCACTCTGACAATAAACTGGGGCTTTTTGAACGTCCTTGTGTACATTGTGTTCAGGCTGATCTGAGGAAATGCCCCGGATTTTGCTTCCTTGATCTGTTTTTCGCCTTTTTTTAATCCCTCATTTGCAATTAGAATATCTTTATTCCTTTCCATAGCAAGAGATATTGCATCATCAAGAGTAAGTGTCATTTTGTCCCGGCTGATATCCTGGGCTGGAGAAGCACCTGTTAGAAATGTAATTAACAGTATAATAACAATATTAATGACCGTTTTTTGTATCACGTAATCCTCCAATCTATAAAAAGCTTTTATTTTGACAGCGATTTAAGTTTATCAAACATTATTTCCCAGAAAAGTTCCACTGTTTCAGTAGATTTTGCTCTTTCGGGATCAAACAGATGCTGCAGCACAACGCCGTCCATAAAGGCGATAAATATATTTGCGTACAATACTGCTTTTTCTTCATCTTCCTTCAATTCCGGAAATGCTCCGGTGATAGTTCTGTTAACATATGAATGCGCTACATTATAAATGTTACCTATGATCTCGTTTATTTTTTGATTGTCCTGGCAGTTCATATAGAAATCGAACATCAAAAAAAGCCGCTGTTTTCTTATCTCCGGAGACTTTAACGGTATTTCCGAGAGTTTCATAAATTTTTCCTCGGAACTCAAATTTACGTCCATTACGGTTTTATGTACTAATTTTTTTGACATGCCCTCATGAATAGTCTGGTAAAACAGATCATCTTTATTTTCGAAGTAATCGTAAAGGCTGCCTTTTGAGATGCCCGCCTTTTCGGTTATTTCCCGTGTTGTAACCGATTTAAAACCCTTTTCAAGAAAGAGTGAAAGAGCAGCGTCCATAACTTCCTGGCGTTTTGCTTCTTTGCTAATAAGCTTTGACATGATAACACCTTTATGCAAATATGGGTTTCGAAAATTTTTAATTAGTTCAAATCAATTTGTTCTAAAAGCCAAACTTGACCGGGCGGTCGCCCATTAAATTTATATAATTTTACGTCTATATCCAAGGAAAGTTTCAACCTTTACATTTGGTTTGTTAAAACCTGTAATATATGCTAATTGTTCTAAAACAGGGTAGGTCAGTCTGTGTTTTCCAAATCGGTATTCTGGGTGATATTATTAATAATATTAACGAATTCTTTATATGAGGTATGATGGTGATCAATGGCTCTTGTGGCAACCCTAAAGATGTCTTCAGCTCCTTTTGAATTCGGATGCTGAAGAAGAAATATCTCGGGAACATCATCGGAATTTTCAATAATATGATCGTGGCGGACTGCCCCAATGTAGCCAAGATCAATTTGAAGATGTTGCTTGGTTAGTCTAATAATTGTATGTGCAATTGTTTTTACGTCCTGGTCTTGCACATTGTTGAACATAAATCTGGGTTTATAGTGATTAAGTAGTTTATGAAGCTCTACTACCATCGGTTTGCTGTTCAGGACTACCCAGGTTAATACAGCATTAATATCGAATGCTTCCCTTTTTTTTTCTTTAATATATTTTGTGATCTCAGCCCATACTTCTTTGTTCTGTCTTATTGTCTGGATAATTTTCCTATATAGGGCTGTTTTCAGAAATATCATTGAATTTGTCCTGCTGATAGAATTTGGAGATGAAACGAGGATCCCTTCATCTGACAAATTAAAAAAATCAATGGTATTAAAATTTGAGCCGGCTCCTATATCTATCAAAATATAGTCTGCTTCAAGGTGCCGGATCTTGTCTAACAGACTGCGCTTTTTTCCATAAGGTAAATTTGCAATACCATATGCTTTTGAACCGCACGGGATTATTTTCAGATTATCAATACTGGTATCGACAACCAAATCCGGAAGGTAATAATTTTCACTTAAAAAAAAGTTTGTAAGGGAAACCTGCGGTTTTCTTACAGAAGTAAACTGGTTTAGATTTGGACAGCCGAAATCAGTATCTATGATAATAACTTTATTACCTAATAATGCTAAAGCTGCTCCGAGGTTTGCAGTCAGGAATGATTTACCTGTTCCGCCTTTTCCCCCGGCGATGGAAATTATGCCTTTATGTAATTTAGTCATAATATAAAATTAGATGATACAACCGGAAATTTACGAAAGAACTTTGTTCTATTCAACTTATTTTTCCTGATAATTTTATTTCATTAAGTAATTTAAGTAAGAATACCGGTTCCTTATATTTTTTTGCACACTGAATAACGGATTGTATGAAACAGTAAAATTCGGCTCGACAAAGCATTATAAACATCTTGACATCAGGGTAATAAATCATTATTTTCTGTTTAAAATATATTTCGGTCTTAATAAGATTCTCATCCTCTGGAAATATGTTATTTTCTGTTTTAAAAATTCATAAATATTATGATGTAAAGGAATGTCAAATTCAGACAAGTCGTTTATCTTATATGTTGTATTGAAAAAAAGAGGTTAAGGTGATAATATCTCATCACTAAAATAAAAAATAAAATAAAATTATTTTCAGGTATATCAAGGATTTACATTAATATAAAAGGAGAAAAGTATGGGATTGAAAGAAAAAATAGTTAAAGATGTTGCAGTGCTTTATATAAGCGGTGACCTAATGGGCGGGAAAGAAACTCTGGAGATACATGAACACATTAAAAGACTTATTGCAGATGATGTTAAAAAAGTCGTTATAGACCTTTCCAAGGTAAAATGGATCAACAGCCAGGGTATCGGAATGCTGATGGCGAGTTACTCGTCTCTTATTAAAGAGGGCGGATTTGTCAGGCTGGCAGGTGTCGGAGAGAAAATAAAAAGCCTGCTGATGATAACGCAGCTAATTTCATTTTTCGAAACCTATGAAACAGCCGACAGGGCGGTGGCTAACTTTTGAATTAATAGTTAATAATTAACAATTAATAATTAATAGTTAATAATTAATAGTTACCCGCCCCGCTAAGCTGGAAAAAGTTGAGAGTTGAGTAGGAGGATATACCCTTATAGAAATCTAAAATACTTAATTCGGGAGCAAAAAATGAAAAAAACTGCTATTTTTATTATATTAGTTTCTACTTTAATTTTTGCTTTCTGCAAAAAGGACAGCACAAGTTCCGAACCTGAGGAAGATATAATAAAAGTTGAGGTGCTGGTCAGGGAGAACGGGGTGCCTGCTCAAAATATTTTCGTCATCATAGATGCCACTGTAACCGAGCCTGTTAGGGTCAGGGCTGTAGGTATGATCGCATATGAAATTTCGCAGACAGACCAGGAAACGACCAACAGTTACGGCAAGGCAAATTTTACATATGAGGACCAGTCCATTCCTGAAATAGATGCTATCAGAGTGGAAAAAGTAACAATAAAAAAGCTGAATACAGTTATGGCGGAAGATTCGGTACAAAAAGTCGTAGAAATAGGCGAGACATTGAAACTGGAATATGATTTTTAAAACACTGGAAAGGGCCGAATAGAACACGGATAACACGGATAAACACAGATAAAATCATAAATCCGTGAAAATCAGTTAAATTGCCATCCGCGTTCCATTTAATAGGGGAATTTATGATAGGCGAAACAGTATTAACAATTAATAATTAAGAATTAATAATGGGAAAGAAGGAGAAAAGAAACCGCGGAGGCGCAAAAAACGCAGAGAATTAATGTAGGGACAGGACATTGTCCTGTCCGAAAAAGCCATAGAGATAATTAGACGTGGTGAAATGATTATGTAAGGGCGAAGCATTTTTAGAGAGATGGTATCTTTGTATCTTGTAATTTGTCAAAAAATGCTTCGCCCCAACGGGATGTAATAAATTCAATTAGCGATGCATGATTGGATTTTATTATAAATTGAAGCATTAAAGGGGAGGCAAAAATGCCGATATACATAACGCTACTTAATTACACACAAAAAGGTGTTGAGAGGATAAAAAATGCGCCTCACGGGCTTGAGGAAGCAAAGAAAGTCTTTGATGAAATGGGCGGGAAAATAAGGGAATTCTATTCGGTGATGGGGCAGTATGACGCAGTTGTTATCAGTGAAGTTCCCACTGATGATATTGCCGCAAAAATTGCATTGAAAATTGTATCGATGGGGAATATCCGCTCAGAAACAATGCGCGCCTATACCGAAGATGAATACAGAAGGATAATTAAGGAACTGCCATAATCGGTCTAAATAATTGCCTATTTGTATGTAGGGCGAGGCTTTAGCCTTGCAGATATTTTCTATGCAAACCTGAAGGTTTGCCCTACATTAACCAAATATCACCAGGGAGGAATACAGGATATGTACAAAAAAATTACAATTTTGATCTTATCTGCTTATTTAATCTTATTTTTCACCGGTTGTGCAGAAAAATATACCGGTCCGTCTGCTGACCTTGTTATCAAAAATGCCAGGATACTTACGATCAATAAGAGAAATCTGAGAGCAGAAGCAGTTGCTGTTAAAGGTGAATTCATTATCGGTATAGGGTCGGACAGTTATATCGAAGGATTCATAGAAGAGGGCAAAACGAATGTAATCGATGCAGAAGGAAGGCTTGTTATCCCCGGATTTAATGATGCCCATATCCATTTCGGCGGAATAAACCCTGATTATATTGACCTGCGTTATATTACCGATCCCAATATAATTACAGAGCGTGTAAAAGAAAAAGTTGCTCAGGCAAAACCGGGGCAGTTGATCAGGGGAGGGCGCTGGGAGCATGAAATGTTCAATAACAGGCAGTGGCCTACAAAAGAGCTCATAGATAACGTTTCACCCGATAACCCTGTGGTTCTAAGCCGTGCAGACGGACATTCTGTACTTGTAAACAGCTATGTACTCAGGAAATCCGGAATAACAAAAAATACCCCGGATCCCTACGGCGGAGAGATACAGAGAGACCCTGCAACGGGTGAACCTACAGGAATAATCAAAGAACTGGCAACACGGATGCTGAAATACGGTGCAGTTGAAATAAAGATGACTGATGAAGAAAAAGAAGAGCGCCGTATTCTTGAATGGCAGACCGCATTTGATATGGCAAAGAGGCTGGGTGTTACTTCTATACAAACTATGCCCGGGAGTTTTGAAATGTACCAGAAGTTCAGGGATATGGGAAAGCTGACACTCAGGGTTTACAATGGTCAGCCCCTTGATGGTCTTACTGAGGAGGACCTGGACAAGTATGACGAACTAAAGAAAAAATATCCGCTTGAAGATAACTGGATAAGGTTCGGTGTTCTCAAGGGGCATATTGACGGGACTCTCGGTTCAGCAACCATGCTTGTATTTAAGCCGTTCGAGGACGAGCCGGATAAGACGGGGCTGCCTTACCAGGCTTATGAAGAACTTGAACGTATTATTACTGAAGCCGACAGGAGAGGGTATCAGACAGCAATACATGCGATAGGTCCAAGGGGAAATTTTTATACTCTTAATGCAGTAAGAGCCGCAATAGAGACCAACGGCATGCGTGATCACAGACACCGCAGTGAACATGCCCAGATACTGATAGAAAGCGATATACCAAGATTTGGCGAACTTGGAGTGATCGCCTCCATGCAGCCGACACACTGCATCACTGATAAAAGGTTTGCGGAAAAACGATTGGGTCGCGAAAGATGTAAAGGAGCATATGCCTGGAGAAGTCTGCTGGATACAGATGCAAAAATTGCATTCGGGACAGACTACGGTGTTGAACCGCTCAACCCGATGGAGGGACTATATGCGGCCGTTACGAGAAAAGACCGAATGGGAGAGCCGGGGAACGGCTGGTTCCCTGAACAGAAACTGTCAATGGAGCAGGCGATAGAATTATACACTCTCAGTTCAGCGTATGCAGAATTTATGGAAGACCGGAAGGGTATGCTCAAAAATGGTTATCTTGCCGATATGGTTATTTTAAATCAGGACCTGACGACAATTCCTCATGAGGAAATAATGTCAACAAAAGTGGACTATACAATTGTTGGCGGGAAGGTTGTATACCAAAGAGAATGAAGAATGAAGAATGAAGAATGAAGAGTTAAGAATTAGGAGTTAGGAATTAGGAGTTAAGAGTTAGGAGTTAGGAGAGAAGAGAAATAAGAAAAAACCGCTGCGACGCAGAGAAATGTATTTGTAGGGGCACCTCCCCGTAGGTGCCCTTTGAGGAATTCTGTAAATAAGCAGGCCCAGAAATCAGACAATATAAAATATGGGCAGGCTGATATAATTTAAGGGCAACCAGCCCCTACGATAAACGGTTTTCATTAGGCGAAGGCGGATTTGTCACGCCGTAGCCTTTAACCATATAAATGAGAATGCCTATGATTGGTGAAACTTTCAGTCACTATAAGATATTAGAAAAATTAGGCGAAGGCGGACCTGTCACGCCGTAGCCTTTAACCATATAAATGAGAATGCCTATGATTGGTGAAACTTTCAGTCACTATAAGATATTAGAAAAATTAGGCGAAGGCGGAATGGGTGTCGTATATAAAGCGGAGGATACGAAGCTTAAACGATCCGTTGCCATAAAATTTCTTCCGACGCAGATCGCATCAGATGAAACGGCACGTGAGCGGTTCATGATCGAAGCACAGGCAGCAGCAGCACTGAACCATCCTAATATAGCTACGATCTATGCAGTTGAGGAAGCAGAGGATTCCCTGTTCATAGTGATGGAATACGTAAAAGGCAAGACATTAAAGAAAAAGATCGAGACCGATCCATATACGTATGATGAAGCTATGAAATTTGCAAAACAGGTAGCCGAGGGTCTCTATGAAGCACATAAGAACGGGGTAGTTCATCGTGATATAAAGACGTCAAACATTATGCTGACCGAATCGGGGCAGGCGAAGATAATGGATTTCGGACTTGCGAAGATAACTGAGAGTTCGGTCATAACAAAAGACGGCTCAACACTCGGCACGGCAGCTTATATGTCGCCCGAACAGGCTAAGGGAGACAAGGTTGATCATCGAACGGATATCTGGTCGTTCGGGATAGTATTATTTGAGATGCTGTGCGGCAGGAGACCGTTTAAGGGTGAATATGAGCAGGCTTTAATTTATTCAATTTTAAATACCGATCCTGATGCAGCAACATCGATAGTGTCCGGTCTTCCGGATGAGGTTGATAATTTTTTTGCAAAAGTATTCCTGAAAAATCCGGATGAAAGAATTCGAACATTTCGTGAAGTAATAGATTATCTTGAATCCTTGTATGAGGGGAGGGATATTACAACATCGCCGGTACAAAGTAAACCTGAACCGAAAACGGAAACGAAATCCAAAACAAAGTCAACGCACGTAACGGTTGATATTCATAAATCCTTCAGTAAAAAGGTTCTGGTTAGCGGTACAGCAGTTGCGGTTATTGCGTTTATCGCATTTTTCATATGGATTTTACCTTCCTTTACAGGTGGAGGCGGGACTTTAGATTCCATTGCGGTTCTTGCTCTTGAGAACAATACAGGTGATCCTGCTCTGGATTACCTGAGCAGCGGTATATCCAGGGGGATAAGCAACAGGCTTTCACATTCTCCGGATCTGAAGGTGATCTCGACTTCTTCTCTGCAGAGATATACAGGTAAAACCGTTGATGCCGAAACTGTTGCAGATGAGGTAAATGTGAAAGCAGTTGTAATGGGTGTTATGAATCTTATTGAAGAGAACATTATTGTGGATATTGAGCTGAAAAACGGTAGAGATAACAGCATAATCTGGGGTGAGAGGTATTCCAGTCCGCGGACGTCACTGCAGGATATGGAAACTTCACTTACAAAGCAGATCATTGAGGCGTTGAATATTCAATTTTCCGGTGAGCAGGAAACCAGCATGACAAAAAAGCATACTGATAATCCGGCAGCATGGGATTTTTACAAAAAAGGCAGAGATTTATTAGAGAAACGAACAGTAGAGGATATCAGAAAGGCAAAAGAATACTTTGAACAAGCGATCCGGATCGACCCTGATTTTGCATTGGCATATTCCGGCAAAGCAGATGCTATTATTCTGAAACCGTATTATGAAACAGGATTTCTACCTTTGCAAGATTTTTCGGAAGTAAAAAAAGAAATAGAGAAAGCTCTTCAACTCGATCCTTCTCTTGCAGAGGCACACTCAACATTAGGATATATTCAATATTTTGAAGGAATGATTGAGGAAGGAAGAAGGTCTTTTGAGATTGCTATAGCACTCAAACCGAATTATTCACAGGCATATCACTGGTACGGGGAGGTACTGAATCTCATTGAAGGTAAGCCTCAGGAAGCTGTAGAAAAATGCGAAAAAGCATTAGAGCTTGATCCTCAATCAATAGTTGTAAACAGGGCACTTGCGATGTGCTATTCGTCAGCGGAGGAGCATGATAAGGGAATCAGGCAGGCAGAAAGAGCAGTAAAACTCGATCCTGAATATGCATTTTCATACTGGAGTTTATCCAAAAACCACAGGGTTGCAGGAAATTTTGATAAGGCGAGAGAAGCTGTCAGTACTGCTTTGGAACTCAACGTTGACCATCCCATCCTTATTATGGAGTCAGGATTAATTTTTATGAGTAGAAACGAAAATAGTAAAGCAGCCGAGCAGTTTAGAAAAATAAAAAAAAGCGATCCATCCTATGGAATATCAAGATTAAGGTTAGGCGTTTCGTATCTTATCTCAAAAGACTATGAAAAATCTTTACAATCATTTAATGAAATCCCTCCTGATGATGAAAATTATGCTATCGGTCTCATTTTTACTGCTTTGACATTTCACCGGATGAGACAATATAAGATGAGTATAAATATAACTGTCCAGACAGCAAAAGCCGTGGGGGTTCCATTCATTGATAAAATATATGATCAGACGTTTACCGGGCGTAAATTTAACAAGGAGACCTATCAGGAGTTTTTTATCAATTATATTGAAGAGGCAAAAAAAATAAATCATCCTCTTTTAAATCAGCCAACAAATATGGCATTCATTTATCTTTATGCAGGTGAAATTAATGACGTTTTTATTGAATTAAATAAATGGTATTCATTTGTTCCGGAATTTTTACTATTACCGTTTTTCGATCCTGTCAGGCCGGACCCAAGATTTGTTGAACTGATGGAAAAAACGGGACTGAGCAGGTATTATAAGTGAAAAAAATGTGATAAATTAGATTTCTCGTTATATTTCCCCAAAGGAGGACAGACGAAATGATAAGATTTCTCGTTACACTCGAAATGACATAAAATGTTTTTTGTTTTCCTTTGAACCCTGTGATGTTATTTCGAGCGCTCTTTTTGTCATTTCGAACGCAGTGAGAAATCTAAGAACAGTTTATTGGTTAGATTTATGATCGGTAAAACGATTTCAGATATAGAATGAGTAGGGGCTAACGGCTGTTTGCACATACAGTTCTATTTTAATTAGTATTCAAAATATATTAATTAACCACCATTAAGAATAGTTATTGATAAATAAATGGAGGAAAAAGGGATGTATATGAGATTTGTTCATGTAAAATATCCGCCTGAAAATCTTTCGAAAATAAGGGATGTTTATGAAAATAAGATCATTCCGGGTCTTAAGGATGTTGAGGGCTGCCTTTTTGCGAGTCTTGTAATAAGTGAAAGCCATCCTGATGAAGGCATCTCTTTTACTCTCTGGGATTCAAAAGAGCATGTCGAAGAATATGAAAAGGTCGGTTTATACTATGAACTTCTTGGTAAAGTTCTGCCTCTTTTGTCGGAATCATCCGTCTGGAAGGTTCAGTTGTCAAAAGATATGAAGCTGGAATATGCACCGGTACCTGAGGAACCCGTGGTGAAATCGTTCGCAACGGTCGTACAGTCAGATCCTGAATTACCTGCGGACCAAAATAAGACAATAATGTACCTGAGAGTTGTTTCACTAAAAATAAAACCTGAAAAAATGGAAGATTTCAGGAAACAGTACTCTTCCGAAACAATTCCTGCTTTAAAAAAGGTCAAAGGATGCAGGTTTGCCTACCTGACAAAAAGCGCAGAGGAAAAGAACGAAGTCGTTTCAGTAACATTATGGGACAGCAGAGAAGATGCGGAAAACTACGAAAAAAGCGGGCTGTTTGAAGAATTGATCGAAAAACATAAAGATACTTTTGCCCACCTTTTTCAGTGGAAAATGGCACTTGAAAAGGAGGAGCATCATAAAGCGGTCACAAGTGAAGATATTACAATAATGGGATACAATATATTAACCGGAAAAAGTTTAAAATAAGTCTATTAATTTGGAGTGAGAATGGATATTGACGCAATACAGCAGGAAAATCAACATCTTAAACGTGCTGTTGACGAGCTTGCATTCTTGAACGACCTTTCACGAGCGATCGGGGCTTCATTTAATTCCGGTGAAATAATGCAGAATATCATAAGAAAGTCAATCAGAGCAATTAATGCAGAGCAGGGGGCAATATGTCTGGTTGCGGAAGAAGAGGAAGCTGAAATGAGAACACTTGTCCGTTCCATGGTCAGCCACGGCAGTGGAAGAGCATTCAGCCTTGACCAGTGTTTCCTGGGATGGATGCAGTTAAACAAAAAACCTCTTAATATTACCAATCCGCAAAACGATGAACGTTTTCCCGGGGTAAAATGGGATGATACCGTCAGAAATGTTGCCTGTGTTCCTTTAATAGTGAAGTCGAAATTAACCGGAATACTTTCCATGTTTAATAAGAAAGGTAATTCAAATTTCACAGATGACGATCTAAGATTGTTGACGATTATTGCTGCTCAATCTGCGCAGATCGTTGAGAACGCAAGGCTTTATGAAGATGAGCAGGCTTTTCTAAAACTTCAGGAAGAAACAAGGCTTGCACGTCAAATTCAAATAAACCTGCTGCCGAAATCCGCTCCTGAAATACCGGGGTACGATATAGCGGGGCGGAGTATACCTGCAATGAGTGTCGGAGGTGACTATTTCGATTTTATTATTATCGACAGCGAAAATTATGCAATTTGTCTTGGAGATATTTCCGGCAAAGGTATGCCTGCAGCACTTTTAATGTCCAATCTCCAGGCAACTATCAGGGGTCAGGCAATAATCGGCAGTATGCCGAAGGAAACGATCTGCCGCTCAAATACTTTATTATACCGAAGTACCGAATCAAATAAATTTGCCACTTTGTTCTATGGAATATTAAACCTGAAAGACAATAAGTTCTTATATACAAATGCGGGGCATGATCCTGCCATTTATCTCAGGGGAAAATCAAAAACAAAACTGCTCAAAGCAAGCGGACCTGTACTTGGATTCCTCGATAATATAGAATACTCTGATGAGACAGTTGCTTTCAATTCAGGGGATATTTGCGTGCTTTATTCTGATGGTATTACTGAGGCAATGGATTCATCAGAAAATGAATTCAGCCTGAATAGGCTTGAAGAGGTCGTAAAGAAGAACAGGACACTTTCATCATGTGAAATAATTGATAAAATACTTGCATCGGTATCAGAACACTCGAAAAATGTACCGCAATCTGATGATATTACGGTTGTTGTTATTAAAAAACTCTAAACTGAATTTTCGATTTTATCGCGTTTTAAGAATTAATCCACTTTTACTTAAATTTAATCTTACCTATTTGAAAAAAAAACTTGAATTAAGTTAAAATTATGTTAATTTGAAATTGACAAGGGTATTCAATCATAATAATACAGAATTAAGTTTAGGAGGAGATTTAACCATGAAAAAAGTGGTCAGATTTTTTAGCTTATTATTTTTCTTTTCTGCTTTTTTAATTCCGGGTTTATTAACAGCGCAAACACCGGATCAGCAGGGATTACCGCCGGATATTTTACCGGTTGTAATAGTCAGCGGCTCCGATTATGAAATGGGCTTTCAATACGGCCAGCAGGCGGGACTTTTGATCGAAAAAAGAAAAGATGAAGCCTGGGCTGATGGACTTCGAAGATACACCCGTGAAGAAATTAACAAAACACTTCAGGCAAATCAGTATTATATCAGGAAACACACACCTGAACATATTGAAGTTATGAAGGGAATTGCGGATGGATGTAAGGCTTCAGGATATAATGTAAACTATAGAGATGTTGTTTTGATGAACTGTACTATACCTAAACCTGAGACTTCAACATTTCCGGAAGGAGCAGAAAATGACGAACTCCCGACAAAAAAGTGTTCGGTCTGTTCCGCTTGGGGGAGTACAACCAAAGAAGGTAAACTTATCGGTATGGATACTCTTGACGGAGGTGAAGCCTATTTTGGTGTTGTTATTGTCGCTTTTCCCGATAAAGGGAATAATTACATGACCGGATCTCTTGCAGGATCGATCGGGTCTCATTTTTTAATGAACAATAAGGGTCTTTTTATAGGGAACAGCGGTGGAGGCGGCTCACCAAGGGATATTGATTCAAATTACGGGATATCCTGGTTCAGCGGTCTGCCTTATATTGCCAGATTTGCCAACAATGCAACCGAAGCAAGGGATATGATGGTTAAATGGCAGATAGATATTGCTGAAAATTTTCATTTTGTTGATGTAGATGGAAATGCCTATGTCGTTGAAAAAACCTCTGCAATTCAGGACGTTCGGAAGCCGGGTGATTTTGGGGAAAAGGACTTTTTATATTCTACAAATAATTACCTTAGTAAAAAGATGAAAGTGACTAAACGGGGGGATTTTGTAAAGAAACACGGCGGTTACGGCGCTTATGCAGCACCAAGAAATATAATGCTGTGGGATATGCTGAATAATTATCATGGGCAGGTTGATGTAGAGTTTGTAAAAATGATGCTCCGTTTTCCGGGAAATCCTCCGCCTTATCCACCTGACGGCGGTTGGGATGCAAAGGTATGCCGCCCCTCAAACTCATGGGTTTCAGTGCTTTTACCCGATAATGGGGATAGAGGAGAAGCTTATATCTGTACCGGGCCTGCCGGCAGAGTAATACAATCTTCAATGGGACCCGGCGGAAGGAAAATGCGTACCAACTATCAATATATAAACGGTACACATACGTTTTATAAATTGATTCTGGGTAAAGATCCATTAGAGGTTGTCAGAAGAGCAAAATCCTCTGCAAGAAGTGATATTGCAACCGCATATGAAAAATTTATGCAGCTTAACCTTACTGATCCGGGTTACGATGTATTGAGTGAACTATATTCACTTGCAAATAAAGAATATTATATGGGTAACAATGCGCTAAATAAAGCGGGAGCTGCAGCCGGAAACGAAATAAATTTTTATCTGGCAAAGGCAGCAACTGCTTATGCAAGGGCTCAGGCACATTCACTGCAGGTATATGAAGCTCTTGTACCGCCTCCGACAAGCCCGACGGATCTGGGTTTAAAACCGTTTGGAGGGGACTGGGCTGAATGGGAAACAAGAGTAGGTAAAGCTAAATAAACTTTAAAGCAGTGTTTTTTAAATAATGTGTTATATTTATATGTTTTACTTTCTAATTGGAGGAAATTATCGTGTTAAATAAAAAACTGGTAAGAATTATCCCGTTTATTTTGATATTTACTTTTTCAGTATCATTATTTGCACAGGGTACTTTCAAGGTAGGTGAAGTATCTGTAAAATCAGGTGAAAAAAAATCAGGATATATAATAGTTCCTGCAGGCAGTGACGGTGATGAAGTACAAATACCTATCACCGTTATTAACGGTGCAAAATCAGGTCCGGTACTAGCCCTCGTGGCTGCTGTACACGGATATGAATATCCACCCGTTCTTGCACTTCAGAGGCTTATCAAGTTGCTTGATCCTGCGGAAATATCTGGTAAGGTCATTCTTGTACATGTGGCAAATATCCCGTCATTCTTAAAAAGAACGGTCTATTATACTCCCAAAGACTGGAAAAATATGAACCGTGTTTTTCCCGGTAAGATCGACGGTACTATATCCGAAAGGATTGCATACCAGATAACAAAAGAAGTTGTAGATAAGTGCGATGCTCTTATTGATAATCACTGCGGAGACGGCAATGAAGACCTTATGCCTTACCTGTACTGTACTGCTGAAACAGGGGATTCGGAATTGGATAAAAAAATAAAGGGACTTGCCACGAGTTTTGGATTAAAAGTTATTGTCCGTGAGACGGGAAGGACAAAAGAGGTAAACCAGTCCCTGTATTTGAGCAATACTGCGATCTTAAGAGGTAAACCTGCAATTTCTACTGAGGCAGGTAAACTCGGCAGATCAGATGAGGATGACATTATTCGCGTAGTCACGGGTTGTTTTAATATTCTAAAACACCTCAAGATGATAAAAGGCGAACCGGAACTGTTATTTGAACCTGTCTGGGTTCAGGAGTATCAAATAATAAGATCCGAACATGACGGCTTATTTTATCCTCTTGTTTCAAGAGGCGATCATGTTCAGAAAGGTGAACTTGCCGGGTACTTAACGGATTTTTTTGGAAATATCATTCAAAAAGTTCATGCTCCGCATACCGGGATTGTATTATATATAATCGGGACTCCGCCCATGAGTACAGGCGAACCCATGGTATCTGTTGGTAAATTTTAACAAAGAATTTTTACATATTTGAAATCAGTAGTGTCAGTTAAAGAATAAAAAAAGCCGGTTAAAATTCACCGGCTTTTTTATATGTAAATATTCAGATTGAATCTTATTTCAGCAGAACCATCTTTCTTGTTTTAATAAATTCTCCTGCAGAAATTCTGTATATGTATATTCCGCTTGCCGCTTTCAAACCAAGGTTGTTTCTTCCGTCCCATTTGATATTATAATACCCGGCTTTTTTAGTCTCATTCAGAAGCGTTTTAACTTCCTGTCCCAGGATATTAAATATTTTTAACATTACTTTTGATGCTTTCGGAAGCTGGTATTTAATACTGGTTTCCGGGTTAAATGGGTTAGGGTAATTCTGGCTTAAATCATAAGTTTTGGGCAATCCGATCGTCTCATCTTTGATCGATTTTTTACCAATTACGGCATCATTAATTTCCAGGATGTTCAATATAAGGATATTTTCATCCGTTATACTTTCTTCATCTTTTATATTGAACCGTAAAGTTAGTATTTCTCCATCCCTCTTTATTGGACTGCCTCCTGCCATAGCCAGCCTGAAATTTCCGTTCTCGGAATTTTCAGCATGTATGAAGTCTGCATATTTTTCTTCTAACTCGCTGTACTTATAATCAAGAGCCGATGTGTTAAAGCCCATGTTCAGGTATAGAGAGGAAATATTCTTAACGTTATTTGCGGATATTTTAACCGTTAATTCGCTTTCATTTATTTCTTTTGAAATATTTAAAGCGATATCGGGATTCTGAACTAAAGATATCTTTGAAAATAGCGTGTCTTCCACCGGGAAAGTTGAAATGGAACCGATCACCCTTAGCAGTATATAATATGCATCAAAAGATGATACCACTCCGTTATATGTAACATCACCCTTTTCGAGCTGTCCCTGAGAGAAGTTTTGCAGTCCGACAACATACTGCAGAACGTAAGATGCATCATAAGCTGAGATAGTTCTGTCACCCGTAACGTCTCCGTACCTCGGTTTTATCCTTATCCGGGCAGATGATGTATCAGCCGCAGGATTACCTTCATTAAAATATGCCTCGGAAAACCTTAAATATGTTGTATCTCTCGCTGCATCGTCATCAACCTCAAAAGTGAGAGTCATACTCCGGTTTGTTCCTGTTAAATTTTCAGTAGAGTATGCCGCCACTTTTAATGAGCCCGGAACGACATTCGTGTAATAGGTTATCGGGTTCCCAAAACCGCTTGTGTCGACTTCCAGGCCGTTTAATATATTTGAATCGTATGAAATTTTAAATTGAAAGCTGTAGATTTCTGCGCTGTCCAAATTCCCGTAAAACGTCAGAGGCATTGACAGCGTATCACCATTTGTAAGAAGAGTATCCGGGATGCCCAGTTGAAAAGAAATACTTGGTGTAGTAACACTTGCCTGTGAGCTGAGAACACTTTCATGTCCGGCGCTGTCAACGGCTGCCAGCACATAATAATAAGACGTATCCGGCACAAAATTGGTATCTGTAAAAGAAGTTTCATCCCTTGCAGCTTCGCCGATTATATCGTCAACTGCCGGTGTAAATCCAAATGACTGGCTTCTGTATACAATGTAATAGCTAAGGTCAGGTTCGATATTTGCAGTCCAGGTAAGTTCGATCTGCTGGGTGACAAAGTTCGCAGTTAGATCCTGTGGCTGCCACGGTGGAGGATTATATTCCTCGTTAACAGCAAATGAGCTGACACCATCAATAGTACCACCTATAGCATAAATTTTTACGTCATTGACAGCCGCAGCGCTGTGTTTGTATCTCACTGTCAGCATTGAATCACCGGTAGTCCAGGAATCGGTATCAGGATTATAGATTTCAACGATATCCACATTGCCTGCTGCACTTTCTCCACCGATAGCATATATTTTTCCGGAAATAGTTGTTGCAGTCAGAAATCTTCTTGCAGTGGGCATTGCTGTTTTTGCCGTCCATTGATCGAGGATTGGATCATATTCTTCAACTGTATTTAAAATTGCAGCATTAGATCCGCCTATAAGGTATATTTTATTATTAACGACTGCCGCAGCAAGACCATACCTTGCTGTGGTCATAGCTGTTTTTGTTGTCCATGAGCTGTCAGCAGGATTGAATTCTTCAACATGATCCCTGTACTGCGGACCTCCTTCACGGCCGCCGATCGCATATAATTTCCCGTTGGCTGTCGCTACAGCGAGTTCTCTTCTTACATTAGCCATTGAAGGAACGGTTTTCCAACTGTCTGTTTCCGGCATATAAGCTTCAACTGTGGTATATCTTGTGCCGTTGGTTCTGCCACCGACTATGTATAAATGTCCATCAAGAACATCTCCTCCAAAATCTTCCCTGTCTGAGATCATGGAAGTTTTTGCAGCCCAGGTGTTGGTTTCGTGATCATATTCTTCAACCACCGGTGTTCTTGCAGCACCGGTCCACCCGCCAACAGTGTATATTTTTCCGTTTATTGTACCTGAAATGGGACCTGACCTCGCATTATTCATCGGAGACTTTGTCTGCCATGTATAATCTGTTACAGGAGCAGGTGTTGCAGAAGCCTGGTTGCTGAAATCACTATAGTTATACGAACTGTCTGCAGCCGCGACTTTATAGTAATATGTTATATCATTAAATACACTGTTATCTGTATATGTTGTATCTGTAAATGTAACCACCCCGATCGAATCACCTGAAGTCGGCGTGAAACCATTATTCAGGCTTCTGTAAACTACGTAATAAAGCATATCAGGTTCCGTATTCTGATCCCATATTAGATCGACCTGCTTGTTGCCGCTTGATGCTGCGAGGTTCTGGGGTGCAGCCGGAGCTAAAGTGTCAAATGATGAAGCACTCGCTTCATTGCTGAATGTACCTATATTGTTGAAACTATCAACTGCTGCGATCTTATAGTAATAAGTGGTGTAGTTTATTACTGAACTGTCATTGTATGTTGTATCCGGGTAGAAAACAACGGTAACTGAGTCTGAAGATGAGGGATTGAAACCGGAGCTTGTATTCCTGTATATAATATATTTTAAGAGATCATTTTCCGTATTTGGATCCCATACGAGAGCTATATGGTCCTGACCGCCGGTTGCCGTCAGGTTCTGCGGAGCAGCAGGTCCGGTTGAATCATAAGGTACTCCGGATGCCTGAGCACTGAAATCACTCTGGTTAAAATAACTGTCAACTGCAGCTATTACGTAATAATAGGTGGAATCCACAAGAACGGTGCTGTCTCTATAAGTTGAATCCGGGAAAACAATTGCTGCAATTGAGTCAGAGGAGGAAGGTGTAAAGCCGTTTGTCCTGCTTTTATAAATCGTGTAATAAAACATATCCGATTCAGCATTGGAATCCCAGCTTAAATCCAGGAACCTGTCTCCACTTGTGACCGCAAGGTTTTGAGGTATTCCAGGGGCTAATGTATCAATCGGTACTGCTGAAGCTTCGTTACTGAAGCCGCTTTCATTAAAATTACTGTCGACTGCTGATACTATGTAATAATAAGTCTGCCCGGGAATTACTACAGTATCTATATAAGTTGAATCCGGTTTTAAAATAATTCCAATTGAATCAGATGATGAAGGTGTGAATCCGCCTGTCTGGCTTCTATATATTTTATAATAATAAAGATCAGCATCGGATACAAAATTCCAGTGTAAACTGTCCTGGTGGTGCTGACCGGTCGCGGTTAAATTCTGTGGTATCGCCGGAGCTATTGAATCAAATGGTGTTGCGTTTACTTCTGAACTGAAACTGCTCTCATTACCGCTGCTGTCAAAAGCCGAGATCACATAATAATAGGTCTGGTAATTAGTTAAAAAGCTGTCTATATAAGAAGTAGCCGGTTTCAGAACTATTGCGGCTGAATCTGAAACAGATGGAGTAAAGCCCGGTATCAGACTTCTGTAAATCTGGTAATAATCTAGATCCTGTTCAGAGTTAGCATCCCAGGTGAGTGTTACTATCTCATAATCAGGCTGAGCAGCTAAATTAGCCGGAGCATCAGGTAGTATCGTATCTCTTGGTGTTGCGCTTACCTGGTTGCTGTAATCACTCATATTAAAATTTGAATCAATAGAAGCAACACGGTAATAATACGTGGTAGCATTATTCACTGAATTATCAGTATAAGTAGTATCCGGATGGAAAGATCTCCCGATGGAATCGCCGGGTACAGGTGAAAAACCGTTAGTCGTACTTCTGTATATGTTATATTGCAGAATATCCGTATCTGTATTGCTGTTCCAGATAAGATTTACTTCCCCGTCATCAGCCACAGCAGTAAGCCCTAAAGGTACATGCGGATTTGCAGGATTAAATTCTTCATTTGTTGATAATATTGAAGAACTGGCACCTCCAATACCTCCAACAGAATATATTTTGTTATTCACAATGCTTGTACCGAAAGATTCTCTTGCAGTGAGCATTGTGTCTGAAACAGCCCAGGTTTCAGATACGAGATCGAATTCTTCAACGGTGGATTCATAGCTTTCTGAGTAACCACCTATTGCGTAAAGCTTCCCGTCAACAACCTGCGCCTGCAGATTCCTTCTGGATGTTGGAATTGGTCCTTTAGCTTCCCAACTATCTGTATCCGGGTCATAAACATGAACCGAATCAACAAATACTGAAATGAATCCTACTGTTCTTTCTCCACCAACCAGATATATTTTTCCATTGTATGCCACTGCGGCAGCCCCTGACCTTGGAGTTGGCATGGATGTCTTTGTGGTCCATGTTTCTAATACAGGGTCATATTCTTCGACAGTATCGAGGGTCTGGTTGTTATCGTAGCCTCCGAATATATACAGCTTCCCGTTTGCGGAAGCGAGAGAATATTCACTTCTGTCGGATGTCGTACCGCTTTTTGCAGTCCAGGTATTTGTTGATGGATTATATTCATATACAGATATGGGGATTTCTCTCCCGACAACGTATATTTTACCACCAACTGTATCACTCTTTAAATAATAATATGATACCGGGATTGATGCTTTTGATGTCCAGCTGTTTAAAGAAGGGTCATATTCTTCATTAGCTGTGCTGTATTGATAAGAAGGTGTTAAACCACCGATTGCATAAATTTTATCTCCTGCTGCACTTACGGTTAAATCCCTTCTGGCAGTGGGCATAGAAGTTTTTGTAGTCCATTTCTGAGCAAAAATTAGGGAGGGGGAAAAGAATACAAAAATGCCGAACAGGACACAAATCCTTTTGTGTATACTTAGCATAAAAAAAACTCCTTTTTCTATATATCGAAAATTTAAAGGATAGACTTAACTAATTTAATAAAATCCGAAGCACTTTTCTAATTTTTTGTCAAAATTTTTACAAAAGTCTGAAAATTGTTTTATAATAACCCTCATTCTTAATATAAAATATTTCAAGATAAAAAAATGTGACCTGTATCACAAAATCTATAGATAATCACAAAATTTATCTTAGTTTTTGAGATTTTTTATTCATGGAAAATCTCTTGAATTATTCAATAATTTTAGTAATATTCATTAACAAACTAATTAGTTAAATAGTTCAAAAAACCTGGATTTATTTTCATTAAACACTTGTTTAAGTTTTTTTCAGGGATCAAATCATGACCAAAAAAAAGGGAAAATCTCAAATGGTAATACCAACAATAATAATGGCGGTATTAGCCGCAGTTTTGTTTGTTATCGCTATAAAAAATGGTGAAGGACAGCATGTGACGGGATTAAAAGCAGCATATAAAATGATAATAGAGATAATCCCTTTGCTCGTTTTTGCATTTATAGTTGCCGGGCTGGTACAGACTCTTCTGCCAAAAGACCTTTTAACGAAATGGGTTGGTGCAGAATCCGGGATCAAGGGGATAATTATTGGTACTATAGCAGGAGGATTTACCCCGGGAGGTCCATATGTCAGCCTCCCGCTGGTTGCAGGGCTTTTAAAATCAGGTGCCGGTGCAGGCACTATGGTCGCATTTCTAACAAGCTGGTCACTCTGGGCTATTGGCAGGCTGCCGATGGAAATTGGGATACTCGGCTGGAAATTTACTGCTTTGCGTCTGGCATGTACTTTTTTCTTCCCGCCGATTGCGGGACTATTAGCATTGTTTATGAGTAAAATATTTGGAAGAGTATGGTTTTGATAACTGTGAGGGAAATAAAATTCCGTTCGTTTGGAGTTATGGAGATTAAATTAAATAGAGTTTATAAGGAGTAATTGATGAGAAAACTTAGTCTGCACTGCTTATCGTTAATAATGATAATATCGTTATATTTTAATGCTTATTCTCAGGAAAAACCAAAATTCAGCGGTTATATGTTTGGTGATTATTATTATGTTATGAAAAATCATGACGGTGATTTAAAGGGTGCAAACGGCTTCCGGTTCAGAAGAATTTATTTCACTTTTGACAGGAAAATCAGCAGTGAATTTAAAGTTAGACTCCGTTTCGAAATGGCAAGTGCAGGGGATTTTACGACCTCCGGTTCTTTGTCTGCTAAAGCTAAAGATGCTTACCTGGAATATGCGAAAGGCAATAACTCAATAATTTTTGGAATATCACCAACACCGACATTTGGTCTTATAGAAAATGTATGGGGGTACCGTTCTGTTGAAAAAGCACCTGTTGATCTTTACAAGCTTGGTCCATCCAGGGATTTCGGACTTGCATTTAAAGGATCATTTGATCCGGATAATAAATTTCAATACCATATAATGTTCGGAAACGGAAGCAGCAGTAAGCCTGAAGTTAAAAAAGGTAAAAAACTCATGACAGCCCTGTCTTATCATTTTAATTCCGGGCTGGTAATTGAAGGATATTTCGATGTTGAAGATAAGGCACAGGGAAAGAGAAGAACAACTTTACAGGGATTTTTAGGATATAAAGGTCAGACTTTCAGGTCTGGTTTCCAATATACAGTGCAGTCAAGGAGAATAGGCCCAAACACTGATGACCAGAAAATGAAATTGGTCTCAATATTTGGCGCAAATAAGATTTCAGAAAAGGTATGGATTTATTTCCGGTTTGATAAGAATTATGATCCGGATCCTGATGAAAAAATATCGTATATACTCATTAGTAAAAAAGCTAAATCAAATTTGATAATTGCGGGATTTGATTTTAACGCAGGTAAAGATGTTCATATTATACCGAATATTGAAGCAGTATTTTATCAGGAAAATGAAAGTGGTTATAAACCAGGTTCAGATTTAATTCCAAGATTAACATTTTATTACAAATTTTAGAAAAACCTTTTAGCAAAGCGTAAAAAAATATATTAAATCTTAAAGATTTTCTTCCTGCTTACTTAGGTTCTGCTGAAAAACCTGTTCTGCATCTTTATTCAATAATACCCAGAGCGTGTATACACCGAGAATTGTCCCTAAAGGTACTGCAAGCAGGTTGAAGAATCCCAGTATTAGAACAAGGATCCGTGCCCAGTTCTTCAGTTTCAGAAGTCCTATGCCGCCAATCAATCCCGGTAAGGATGTAAATATTATGATAGCGGCTATTACCGAACCTACTATTGTAGTAATGGTAAGAGCTTCCATATCGGCAGATATGAGACCGGCTCCGAATAAGATCACAAATACGATAACTGCAGCAAACAGGTGAAAAGCACTGACAATTATATATAATACTCCAAGTATATTTACATGTTTTTCCATATATACCCCTTTGGAAAAAAGTTGGTTTTTAGAAATATACATATTATGGTTAAAAAATCAAGAAATATAAAATATTGTAAAGTTGGGAATAAACAGTATCTGGTGCTGAAGGACGTGGTGAAGAACACCACTTAAAGCGGATTCGGTGAAGCCGTCAAATGTGAAGATACATGCTGCTTTTATGAAGACTAAATGAACAAAGAGATTCTTCACTTCATTGCGCTACATTCAGAATGACGCTGACTATCTATTTTACTTTTTCATTTTGATCCCGGTTTACCTGATAAAAATCTCAATTTTAAAATTAACCAGAAAATAATGATATTAATTTTGTAAGTGCTCTGCGATCGTTGTTGCCATTGTATTGAAGTAAGGCCAGTTTCCGGTAATTACTCTTCCTGATACCACGATTTTTTCGGTTACATAAATACCGCCGTTGTTTACAATTGTATCCTGGGTATCCTCATACCCTGTTGCCTGTATTCCATTCAGGATCCCGGCTTCCGCAAGTACCAGGGGTCCATGGCATATAGCTGCGATAAGAATATTTTTGTTATATGCACTAACCACCAGGTCAGTTATCTGCGGGTAATCATTCAGCATGTTCGCAGGACCGCTGCCGCCGGGAAAGAATAAACAGTCATAATCATCCAGATTTACATCATCAAGGAGAATATCAACCGTAATGGAATAATTAGTGTAGATAATTGGAGACAAGGGTGGTATATCTATGTCATGCCCCTGAATTGTTTCAAGGCAGCTTGCAATTTTTACTTCAGCACCGTAATATTCAAGGTAATTGGAAATATACATACACTCATTATAATCGAAATCTCTGCCTACAATAATTAAAACTTTAATACCAGAAAGGTCAAATTCTCTTCTAAAATCAAGCCTTTCCCAGAAAACATTTTTGCACTCAACATCGAGATTGACAGTTTCGTAAATCATTTTACCAAAACCGACTATGATTTCGCTTTCCGTTTTTCCAACCTCTTCAAATACATGGTTAAGAACCGAGACTTCTTTTATTTTAATATTATCATTATGATCAGCCAGGTCTTGTCCTTTGAAAACAAATTCCCCGACACCTGCACCATTAAGAGATATGAGAAAAGTTTTTTCAACAGGTTCAATATTTCCGTTACCCTTATTTTCGTTTAATTCAACAACTATTTTTCCCATTCCGGAAGCGTAAGCTTCATTATTATTGTCAAGAGCAAGTATTCTGAATTTAGCGTCTCCTTCATATTCTTCAGGGGAATTGGTATTTTTTGAACAGAAAATTAATGTTAATAACATCAATGATAAAAACTTTATTCTCATCTCAATCTCCTCGTTTCTGTAATATTATCAATAATTTAAAGACGAAAAAAACAGCTGTAAGTTTCATAAAATCATGAAATTATACTAAATTATTTCCAGACTTAATTTTTGATAAAAATAAAGTGAATTATTAAGCTTGATTTTGCATAAATAAATTTCTATTTTTTGTTAAAATGAAGTAATATTTTTATTTGCTAATCAAAAAAAGTGAGGCTATCAATGGCAAAAAAGATAAGCCGCAGATCATTTATTAAAAAAACTGCTGCTGCGGGAGCATCAACTGTGATTGGTGGAGCAATCATACCAAGTGCCTTTAAAAGTAAAACAGGAATAGCTTATGGTTCAGCAAAAGTCGATGTGTCTGTAGTTAAAGGTGAGAATTATTTTGAAAATGCTGTTAAAGCTGTAGAACAGCTTGGAGGCATGGAGAAATTTGTCCCCAAAGGCTCAAAAGTTGCAGTTCTGGCTAATCCGCAGAGAAATAATCCCGGAGCTTATACCAAACCTGAAGTTCTTCGCGCAGTAATAAAAATGTGTAAAGACGCCGGGGCAAAAGAGGTAAATTGCATCAGTCAGCTTGCAGAAGGGAATTGGGAAAGTACAGGTTTGCTCAAAGTAGTACAAGAAGAGGGCGCAAACTATATTTATGTTGACCGGCAGGATGAATCAAAGTTTAAATCCATCCCTATTGGAGATGACAAAGTTCTTAAAGAGGCATTTATTATTGAAGGATTTCTGGCAAATGATGTGTTTATAAATGTGCCTATTACTAAAGACCATGCCGGAAATAAGTTTACGGGCACCTTAAAAAACTTAATGGGATTGAATTTAGGAAAAAGTAACAGGTCTTTCCACAAGGCAAACTGGACAAAAGATGTTGAAGCGATTAAACATCTGGATCACTGTATTGCAGATCTAAATCTGACTGTTAAACCCGATCTTTGTGTTGTCGATGCTACCGAGTTTATAACAACAAATGGTCCTTTTGGACCCGGTGAAATTATCAAGCCGATGAAGGTAGTAGCCGGTGTTGACAGGGTAGCAGTTGATTCTTACTGCGCCACTCTATTAGGTCTCAAAGGAACTGATGTAGTACATATTAAAAAAGCCTTTGAATACAAACTCGGTGAAATCGATCTGAACAAGGTTAATATTAAAGAAATAGAAATCTGATCTCTTTTTTTACCGATATTAATTTCTCACCAAAGGACATTTATGAAGTTAAGATATTTTTTTACTTTTTTGTTAATTGTGATGATTTTTATCAGTTTTTGCGGGGATGGATCAAATAACTCTGATAATATTTTATCTGTTTTACCGGAAACCGGTGAAACCGGAGACTGGAAAATTTCAGATGATGCTCAGGTGTTTAAAAGAGATGAACTTTTTGAATTCATTAACGGGGGTGCTGAAATATACCTTGAGTATGGTTTCAAACAGGCTGCCGGTCAGTCGTTTGAAAATAGTAACGGCAAGTCAATGAATCTTGAACTCTATCAGATGACCGATAATGCAAGTGCTTATGGAATGTATTCATTTAAGATCAGTGAAAAGGGAAAACCGGTGGACATCGGTGATGCCGGAGTTTTAGATGACTATTACCTGAATGTCTGGAAAGGGGATTATGTTATTACTCTGATCGGATTTGATTCTGAAAAAGAAACACTTGACGGGCTGGTGAAAATCGCAGAAGTTATTGCCGGCAAAATTGAAGTATCAGGTGAGAAACCTGACATTGCAGAAAGATTTCAGGATAAATTTTCAAGTTCACAGCATATCAAGTATATTGAAGGCGGTTTAGCCTTATTTAATATTTATGAGTATGCTCCCGGGAATATATTTAATGTAAAAAAGGGCTTGTATGGGAAATACGATTCAGAGAGAATACTCATATTTGAATATGATAATGAAACACTGTGTAATGAGAAATATAAAAATTCGGCTGACTTTTTCAAAAACAGTGGTGATTTCACCGATTTTTCCAAAGATGGAAGCAATATGTTTGTGATCGATAAAAAACAGGATCCTGTTTTCATCAATTCAGCTTCAAATTATATTATTATTGTAATTGGTACGGAAAAAGTAAAAGCAGAAAAAATTGCACAAAGTTTTAAAGAGAGAATCCACTAATTTCCGTTGATTTTGTAATAATTCGTATTAATTATTTAGTAAAGGGGAAAGGGCTATGAAAAAGATATATGTTTTTTCAGTAATTATAATTTTATGTTCATTTATATCCTCTTTTCCGCAGGAATCTGCCGAATACATGACACCTCCAAAGGAGATAGTTGACCTTGTGGATGCACCTGTCACACCTTCAGTAGGATTCAGCCCGGATGCAAAATGGATGCTGATCATGGAACGCCGGAGTCTGCCGGCAATTAAAGAACTTGCGCAGCCTGAATTTAGAATTGCAGGTCACAGGATAAATCCGGCGATCAATGGTCAAAGCAGGGTATCTCATTTTAAGAACCTGATTTTGAAAAACCTGACGAGTAACAAAGAATACCCTGTTAAAGGTCTTCCTGAAAATCCACAAATCGGTCAAGTTTCCAGATATGGTGGAAGAAGTATTCTCTGGTCACCCGACTGTAAGTTTATCGCTTTTACCAACACGGTTGATTCAGGCATTGAATTATGGATTGTTGAAATAGAAAATTTTACTGCTAAAAAACTCACGGAACCTGTTTTAAACGGGACATTCGGTTCTCCAATAGAGTGGACTTCGGACAGCAGGACAATTTTATGTAAATTTGTGTCTTCGGACAGGAATGATCCACCTGAAATACCAAAAGTCCCCTCCGGACCTACTGTACAGGAGAACATTGGAAAAGTTGCTCCTGCCTGGACATATCAGGACCTCCTGAAAAATTCTTACGATGAAAAACTCTTTGAATATTATTTTGCGTCCTGTATTTGTAAGGTAACTGTAGACGGTAAAATAAATAAAATCGGCGAAACCGGCATTTTTTCTGATCTTTCAGTTTCTCCGGATGGAAAGTATATTCTGGTTAACATCATTCACCACCCATTTTCCTATATTGTTCCTTCATATAGATTTCCGCATTCTGTTGAAGTCTGGGATATGATGGGCAGATTGATCCGGAAAATTGCTGATATACCATTGATGGAAGAAGTACCTTTAGGTTCCGGTTCAACAACACCGGGACCTCGTAATTTCAGCTGGCGTGCCGATGTTCCTTCAACTTTATATTATGTAGAGGCACAGGATGAAGGCGATCCAAAGAAAAAAGTAGAATTTCGAGATAAAGTATATTTTCTTGAACCTCCTTTTGACAGCGGTCCAAAAGAACTTGTTTCATTAAATCTCAGATACAGAGGCATTACCTGGTGTAATGAAAAAATTGCACTGGCAACCGAGAATTGGAGACCGTCCCGCAAAACAAAAACATGGATTTTCAATCCCGGCAATCCGGACGCAAAACCTGAACTTCTTTTTGACCGTTCGACTGAAGACACGTATTCTGATCCAGGAAGTCCTCTAACCATTCAGAACAAATATGCCAGAAGGGTTCTTTTAAAAGATAAGAACGATAATATATATCTGTCAGGTTCCGGCTCATCCCCGGAGGGAAGTTTCCCATTTTTTGATAAAATGAACCTGAATACAAAAAAAACCGAACGTTTGTGGCAGTGTGAAGCCCCGTACTATGAAAATTTTGTAAATTTAATAAGTGAAAACGGTAAAATTTTTATCACAAGCAGGGAGTCTACCCAAGAACCTCCTAATTATTTTATCAGGGATTTAAATAATAATAAAACCACACAAATTACAGATTTTCCCCATCCGTTTCCCCAAATGAAAGATATTTATAAGGAATATATAAAATATAAACGTGATGACGGATTGGATTTAACAGGCACCTTATATCTTCCAGCCGGTTACACAAAGGATCAAGGTCCATTACCACTGTTGATATGGGCATACCCAAGAGAATTCAAGAGTGCAAGAGCTGCAGGACAGGTAAGAGGATCAAAATACAGGTTTACCAGACTAAGCCCGACATCTATCTTGTTATTTCTTACACAGGGTTATGCAGTACTTGACGGGGCGGAAATGCCTATTATAGGAGAAGGTGATACAGAACCAAACGATACCTTCATAAAGCAGCTTGTGGCAAACGGTAAAGCTGCAATTGATGCTGTTGCAGGCAGAGGTGCTGCCGATCCTCTAAGAGTAGCAGTCGGAGGTCATTCGTATGGTGCATTTATGACTGCAAATCTGCTGGCTCATTCCGACCTTTTTGCTGCAGGTATAGCAAGAAGCGGAGCCTACAACCGGTCACTTACGCCTTTTGGATTTCAAAATGAATCAAGAACTTTCTGGGAAGCGCCTGAAATCTACTTTGCCATGTCTCCGTTTATGCACGCTCAAAAAGTTAATGAACCATTACTTCTTATTCATGGGGAAGCCGACAACAATTCGGGTACTTTCCCAATTCAAAGTAAAAGGTATTACAGCGCTCTTAAGGGACACGGGGCAACGGTCAGGCTGGTCATGCTGCCTCATGAAAGCCACGGATACAGAGCAAGAGAATCTGTTTTACATATGCTCTGGGAAACGTACAACTGGCTTGAAAAGTATGTAAAAAACAAGAAATAGTATAGAATCCTGACAGAGACAACAAATATTAAAGCAATGAACAAAATCCAGAGTTTATTTGATGGCGATGTAAAAAAAGAAACTGTTGTTTCATGGTTAAACCAGTTTGAGGAAGAGGAACGTCCGATAATAAACAAGCTGCTGACACATTTTAAATATTACAGTCCAAAAAAAGTTGACAAACTGGTCCATGTACTGCATAATAATATTACTAATTTTCTTGGAATGACGTCTGAAAAGATCCGGTTTGTACCAGTTGGATATGTTGCAAAAAGCGGGGGAGTCGTTGCTTATTTTTATAAAAACCGTAATAACCTGAAAGCTTCCCAATTTATATCAACCGAAGATTTTAGAAATCTGAAAACAGGAAAAGACTCAGCAATAGTTTTTATCGACGATTTTATTGGCTCCGGACATCAGGCAGCAGCGCTGTGGCGTGAAATAATAGCGCCAATTGTATCTCATGAAAAACAATCCAATATAATTTTTGCAGCATTGGTCGGTTATGAGAACGGCATAGAATATCTTCATAAAAATACAGAATTTAAAATAATAGTGGCTGATAAGGTATTATCCTCCGAATCGCCTTTTGCTGAAGATTCCCGGATATTTGAAATAACCGAAGAAAGAGTCCACGCCAGAAATATCCTGCAGAAATACGGTAAACACTTATTCCCGGATCATCCATTTGGTTATGCTTCAAGTGAACTGCTGGTAGGATTTTTTTACAGTACACCTACTAATACACTGCCGGTTTTCTGGTCATATAAAGCGGACTGGAAACCTCTATTGCCAAGGGGAGAAACTTATATTGATCCGGAAAACCTTATTACCCATGATTATGATTTAAAAAACGGAACATTTCTGACATCTCAAAAACGTGTTATTCAGGAAAATATTCAGCTTGATAAATACCGGTTCTCTTCAGAAGTTGCTGTAAAGATCTTTAACGAATTTCGTTTGTCATCAATATTTCTTGTGCTCGCACCTATACTTGATGAATTGAATATAAAAGAGAATGTGCTGTCACGGTTAATAGATCTGATCGACAGATTAAAATACAGGGAGCGTGATAACAAAAGTATCTGTACTTCAATATTAATAATCCCTGAAGGTAAGTCCGATAACAGCGCTTTTCAGAGAGTGATCTTATCTTGCCCGGGAAATATCCTGAATTCATTGGATGCTGTGGTGTCCTCATCAACAATTGTAAGCGGTTATGTTGGTTCTTTTGTTTTGAAGTCAAACGGTGAATTAGTTGGAAGCCTTATTTTTAAGGAGGATAGCCCGGAAGTCGAAAGTTTTCTCCCTGAAAAATACCTGAAACCGGCAACAGCTTCAGCATTGACTAATGGACTGTTATTGCTTTTTGACGGAAACGGAAGAATTAAAATGTTTTTCAAGGGTAAAAGGATCTTATCCCACCAGCGCGCGACGTGGCATATTCATCCTTGTGATATTAAAAAAGGTATCAATTTTATTGCTGAAAAGCATTCTGTGGATAGTGATATTTTATCGTTTTTATTAAAACAAGCATATAAAATTTCTGATGAAGGCAAAGGCACTTTTATTACGGTTGGTGATCATGAGAATATTCTAAAATACGCTGATTTGTCTAAAAGTTTTGTTAAGTGTAAAGAGGAATATATAAAGAAATATTCCTCAGACTTTTTACTTCAGCTGTTTTCAAGAAAAGGTGCGGCAATAATCGATAATATTGGAAATATTAAACAGGGTATGACCTTTTTGCGCCCCCCGGAAATAAAGGATCCTGAAATTGAGATAAGCAAGGCGAGCAGGTATAATATAGCTGCAAAAATGTCATATTTGACAAACGCAGTATGCCTGGTCGTCGAACTTGACGGAAAAATTACAATTTATTCAAAAGGAAAAATTGCTTTCAGAATCATGGGATAAAAATTTAAGTTTATGTCGCTTTCATGAGCCGCACTTTCGTAAAATCAAAATAAGCAAATTTAATTTCATGAATATTGCGTATTTTATCTAAATTGAATTGCATTTTGTATGAAAATTTCTATATTTAAAATAATTTAATCCAGGAACGAAAGGTTATTATGCCCGGAAAAATATTTAAATCAAGAACACCCGATTCCTATTTGACGGAAGCAAATCTTATTACATTAATCAGGCTGGTTCTGTCGATAACATTTTATACGATGGCAGTTATCGAGCAAAATCCAACTTATAACTTAATTGGATTTGGAATTCATCTTATCGGGGATTTTATAGATGGTGCATGTGCAAAACTTTTCAAACAGGAGACAATTTTAGGAGCAGAAATAGACTTAATCGCGGATAGAATAGAAGTTATTTATTTTTATGTAAACCTGCTTCATTTCAATTCCGAACTCTATCTGCCGGTTCTGATCTATCTAATGGATTATGCATTTGTAGATTTTTATCTGGGTTATCAGTTTAACAAGTATGACATAATTTCACCCGATTATTTTTTCAAAGTAGACAAAACTGTGCATCTGCTGAATTTCAGTAAAGTAGGTAAATTTGTTAACTCAACACTTTTTGCAGTTCTTGTGATTTTTCTGCCCGGTATGATAGCTATTTCAACTTTACTGGCATGCTGTCTGGTGGGGGTAAAAAGTTATTCTGTTTACATTTTATTACAAAAAAGAAAAAAGGCGTCGAGTAAATACGCTAATCAAACCGTGGAGATCAACAGGAATGAGTAAATTTATTCAATACACTGCATTAATTAACAGGGGAATTAAAAACTACATCACAAAAAAACCTCTTTGTGTCTCCTTTGAAACAACATACAGCTGCAACGCAAAATGTAAACACTGCCATCTTGGCGGTATGATCAAAGATGAGGTAAGGGCAGCTCCGGAAAAATACCGGGAAATTTGCAGGCAGATAAAACCTGTTGTTGCACAGGTATCCGGTGGTGAACCTCTATTAAGACAGGACCTTGAAGAGGTAATCAGAGCAATTAAAAACCCAAACAATGTACCTCTGGTAGTTCTTACAACTAATGCAGCCCTGCTTAACAGGGAAAAATACGATAAACTGGTAGATGCCGGTGTTGATGAATTTTCTGTGTCATTTGATTATCCTGATGAGCGCCATGACGATTTCCGCGGGATCCCGGGTCTGTATAACAAGATTGTTAATCTTCTTGAATCTGTTAAAGATGAAAAGTGCAAAAGAATAACACTTGCATGTGTGATACACACGTATAATTACAAAGAACTAATGAACATTGCAGAGTTTGCATATAAGTGGGGTGTGAAGGTGAGTTTCAGCACTTATACATGGCTGAGAACTCATAAGAAAGACTATCTTATACCGAAAAAGGAAATTCCGGAACTGAAGGAAATGATAAATAAACTTCTTGAGTTTAAAAAGAAATATAATACTGTATTCACTTCAAAATATGTTTTTGGAAAGGTTGTTGAATTCTTTGAGAATGAGTCTATCCCGGACTGCCGTACAGGTGAAAAGTTTTTAATAATAAATCCGGACGGAACACTTTCTCCCTGCGGCTTGATTGCCGGCAGTTTTAATACTAAAGAGGAGCTTGTTGAAGGTTTTTTAAAAACAAATACGTGTACATATTGTAATACAAGCATCCGTGCCAATACCGAAAAACCAGCCTTTTATTTAATCAGGGATAATTTGAATATCTAAGGATATTTGCAAATATAAATTCCTTTGTTATTTTAATGGTCGAAAACAAGAATCCTAAAGAAGACTATAACCTGATTGGGAAAAGAGCCTCTTTTAATATCAAAACGGCATTAGTAATCCTGGAGATCGCTTTTGTTGCCGTCCTGCTTTTTATCTGGCTGAGTTCAGGAACAATAAAAAAAAGTACAAATCTATGGGTTCTCTTTTTATACTGTTTCCCGGCTGAGTTTTTAATCGCAATCGTTCCGCATGAACCTATTCTTTTTTATTTCAGCAAGTTTTATTCGGCATTTATTATTGCAGTCGTATCAGTGGCCGGGACTCTTCTTACAGAAGCATTAAATTATTCCGTTTTTGAGTATTTTGCCGATATTAAGCTTTTTCTTAAACTTCGGGAAAATAAATTTACTGAAAAACTGATAAAGCTTTTTAACAAGTTCCCTTTTGCCGCATTATGGATTGCAGGATTTACACCAGTCCCGTTTTATCCTATGCGTTTCCTCGTTGTACTGGCAAAATATCCGGTTAAAATGTACCTGCTTGCAGTTTTTTTATCGAGGACTCCCAGATTTTATTTACTGGCATTACTCGGCTACGTAATAAATATTCCTGATTACCTGCTTTTGATTATCTTTGTTATCCTTATTCTTATTGGATTTGCCCCTATTGCCAAAAACCTTTTTAAGAAAAATAATCCGGATGCAGACAATGTCGAATAAACAGTTCAGAGCGATGGTGTGAACTATGAATTTTAGATTTTAGGAGAATAAATATGGATTTAAAACTGAAAGAGAAATTTTTGGAAAAATGGCAGAAATATTTTGGCAATTCAGAACTGCCGGTTACAATGTATTATACGGATAAACCAATTGATGTAGGATTTGCCGGCCAGAAAAAATGGAGCTGTATTATAGCCGACATAAAAGCAGTAAGAAAAGGAAAATCGCTGTGTTTTCATGAGGGAATCGCTAACTGTGGAGGTGCAAAGAGATATCTCGGCTATGTGCACGAGTTCGGTCCTCAATTTAAGTATTTTCTCTCATGCGGGATCGAGGGTGAACTGGAAGGGGAGCGGTATTTGAAGACACCTGAACTTGTGGAAGAAGCAATGAAAAAAATGCCTAAATTCAAAGCACCTGCAAAATATGCTGTCTTTAAAAGATGGGATAACCTCGATGTAGAAGACACTCCGGAAGTGATAATATTTTTTGCAAAACCTGATGTTCTTTCCGGGCTGTTCACATTGGTAAATTTTGATGAAGCTGAGGCAAACTCCGTATACACGCCATTCGGCTCCGGATGCGGTACAATTATTACTTATCCGTATCTTGAAAGGGATAAAGAACGCCCGAGAGCAGTCATCGGGATGTTCGACGTTTCCGCACGCCCGTGTGTGGAAAAGAATGTACTTACATTTGCTGTCCCCTTTAACCGGTTTGTCCAAATGATCGATAATATGGATGAGAGTTTTCTGATCACGGAATCGTGGGAGAAGGTGAGGGGGAGGATGAGTAAATAGACTTTTTTTTGACATGATTAGTAGATTCCCCAAAAGTGAACGAGAGGAATAAAACACAGCATATCTGTCATTGCGAGTAATCCCGTCCTTATGTTCGGGATTGGGGTCTCCATAGTAAAAGAGGAGATTCTTCCCCCGAGCACTCGGGGTCAGAATGACGTCCTTTTAATGTGTCATTCCCTTGAAAAAGGGAATCTCATAGTAAATTTCTTCGTGGTAGGAGATTGCCACGTCGCTTCGCTCCTCGCAATGACAGTTTATTTTACTACAGCAGACAATACTGTGTAAATGATGACGAGATTCCCCTGATTACTCTGGAGAAAAACAGGTAAAGGAGCAAAGCCACAGGATGTTTTGTTGCATGTGGTAGGAGATTGCTTCCTCCGAGCACTCGGGGTCAGAATGACGTCCTTTTAATGTGTCATTCCCTTGAAAGTGGGTGTGGCTCAACTCGATCTCAAAAGAATCTATAGCCCTGATGTGTCATTCCCGCCTGTCCCGCCAACGGCTGTGGTGAAAACGGGAATCTCATTGCATTATCATTACGTACTTCGTGGTAAGAGATCCCCGCTTTTGCGAGGATGACACTCTGGAGACTTGAATTCTATTAGACACTTTGGAACCATGAATTTTATTATCAACCAGTTGAGCCACACGCACGTAATCGGGAATCCAGTTGTAATTGTACTTCGTGGAGGTAGATTGCTTCGTCGCTTCGCTACTCGCATGACAGCTTTATTTTCGCTTTTTAAGACAACAAAAGCCTATTCAATAACCACTTCCACAAGTACAGGCAGATGGTCGGAAGGGTAGAAGCCGTCGAACGTGTCCGAGAGAATGCCGTGGCGAAGTACTCTTACTTTATCCTTCACAAAAATGAAGTCTATTTGTGCACCGGGCGTTACAGGATTTGTAAATCCGGTAAAACTACCTGTAGGACCGTGGTGTGAAATTTCAGAGAGATGACGCGTATCTTTAAGCGGAATTAATCCGCTTTCAATATTACCGGTCGTTAAAATCTTATACGGTTCGGATGAAGGCACTGCATTAAAATCACCCGTGACTATTACCGGAATATGCCCTGCAATTTCACTTATCTTTTTCAGCAGCAGCAGTGAACTTTCCCTGCGTGCTGTCTGCCCCCGGTGGTCAAAATGTGTATTAAAAAAATAGAAAATATTATTAGTCAGTCTGTCTTTGAATTTTATCACAGTGATTGTCCGGAAACATGCTGCATCCCATCCCATAGACACTTTTTCAGGTGTTTCGGATAACCAGAATGTCGAATATTCCAGTGCTTCAAGTCTTTCCTCCCGGTAAAATACCGCCATGAATTCCCCGGCTTCCTTTCCGTCATCCCTGCCTAATCCATACCATCCGTATTCCGGCAAAAGGGCAGTCAGATCGTCAAGCTGGTCTTTCAGAACTTCCTGCATACCTACTATGTCTGCTTTGTGGAATTTTATCATGCTTGCCGCTTTGTCTTTGCGGTTAGGCCAGGCATTCTCGCCATCATTCGGATTATTATATCGTATATTAAAAGACATTACATTAAGAGGGATATTCTTCTCTGTACATGAAAATAATATTAAGAAGCTAAATAATAAAAGAACTTTCTTCATAAAAAACACCACCGGTTTTTAGTTACTTTGTTTTAGAACCTGAAATAATAAACCTCCACAGACCAACACCGGACAGAATTGTAATTATTCCAAACAGTATACCGCCTCTTAAAGCTGCGGCGGGTTCATTTTCTCCAAGACTTGTTGTTGTAAATGCTATAGTGAATCCAAAAAGCAGTATCCATCCAAAAAACAGCACCCATTTCCAGAACGTCATCAGGATACCTTTTTCCCTGGTCCAGGTATAAAATCCTGCAATTACCAGGCAGAATAATATTCCTTCAATAAACCAGAAAAATCCGCTGTTAAAGAATTGCATAATTAAAATCTCCTAAAAATCTATAAAATCTTCCGACCTCAACCACCACGGCGGTTTCCTGTACGATGCATTTTCGCCGCCCATGGAGGGCATATAATATTTCTGCGGATCGGGAGCAGGGTAAAGGCGTTTCTGAAGCCCTGTTAAAGCCTTGTCTGCCAGACCGGTCGGGTCGTGCAGAGAAACATTGAACGCTGTTTTGTGAAGCCAGTTGGATTTTCTTGTATAAGGGCAGACCGCAACACATATCCTGCATCCCATGTTGCCGAGATTGGAGTTCCAGAAATTCAGGCAAGATGCTACATTTATCTGGTATTTCCTGTAACCGCGTACTTCAGTTTTGTCTCCAAACTGTATAGAATTACTCGGACAGTTTTCAGCACAGATCTTGCAGGTTCTGCAAAAGTCCTGAACTCCAATATCTATCGGTTTGTCGGGTTTCAAAGGAAGATTTGTAGTAACTATTGCAGGTCTGAAGTTGCTGCCGAGTTCAGGAGTTATGAGAACAGAATGGCGCCCCTGTTCACCTATACCGGCATCGATACAGATCGGGGGAACAAGGAGGTCATAACTGTTGCCCGGTGTATGCGGTCTTGCTGCATATCCAAGCTGTTTGATAAACGAGGAGAGCCTGTAAGCAGCAATCCTTGATCTTGAATATGCATCATTTGAGGTTCCGTAGTTTGGATTTGCATACATCGGATCCCAGGACATGGGTGTTCCAACCACCACTGCAAATTCCCAGTGTTTTGGGACTTCAAGAGGTTTGTCAGGATCAAAACCTCTCCCTCTGTGAGGATAGCTGTAAACCCAGTCCGGATTCAACTTTGCTATTCCAACGAGAGTGGACCCCAGTTCGTGAGCGATTTTTTTTATCAGTTTTGAAGTTTTTTCCGGATCTTTCATTTTTAGAGGTTCGGGCATTTCACCGGAACGACTGCGCCTTGGAAAATCCGACTCTTCAGGGGGTCTGCTGTCGGGGCGGGGAGATACTGCACCCATTGCATTTGACCAGGCTGTAGATATTATAAACTTATCTCTGTATTTTCCCGTATCTTCCCTGTGTTTCGGGCTTATCTCATTCATGTCCAGCAGGTCAAGCTCAATGTCTCCGGGATGCTCATTATAATAATTCTGCAGAAGTTCATCAAGACCCTCAATTCCCTTTTCATTTTTCCACTGCCTGAAAAACCTTCCTCGTCTATCAAAAATATTTTCTACTCTTGCGTCCACTCTTCTTGTGGAACCAACCTTTTCGTAAGTAGGTTTATCGACTTCCCAACCTGACCTGTCAAATGTCTGAGCACCGCCTTCAAATGTTTCCCATCCGGGATAAGTGCCCGGATCTTTTCCGGATGCATAACCGAACATCCCAAGTCCTGCACTGCCGAGAACAGCACCTGCTGCCCCGGAAATTTTGAAAAATTGTCTCCTGTTTATTTCGCCGGGATCTATATCACTCATGAATCCTCCATACATGGAATTGATATTAAAGCATAAAATCAGGATTTGAAATTAAAAAAACAAATGATTTTTTATTAAAAGTAATATGGAATTAAATATAATACAAAAACCATAAATGTCTATTCAAATATTAAGAATTTTTGCTGTGTTAGAGCAACTGTGTTTTGAAATCCAAAGATTTACCTGAATTTAAATTGACAAATTTAAATAATATTAGTATTTTAGTACGCAAATACTTAAATAAAATGTTTAAAAGTTTTTGGAGGCGATATGAAAAAAGGAACACTATTTTTATTCACTATCTTGCTGATAGCTGCGTTTTCAGTGATGTCCTTTGCCGGGGGTGAAACAGGCAAAAGTTTTATCAGCATTAAAGGGATGACCTGCGGAATGTGCGTTAACAAGGTAAAAAAGGCACTTAATGGAGTTGACGGAGTTACAAAAGCCGAAGTTGGTCTTAAACTTGAGGTTGCTTATGTCGAATATGATAAGTCAAAAGTAAAAGTTGAAGATCTCGAAAAAGCAATTATTAAGGCAGGATATACCGCAAACGATAAAAAACCTGAAGAAAAGCCGGAAGAAAAGAAGGAAGAAAAAAAGGAAAAAATAATTAAACAGTAATTCCCGGAATTTTTTATATACTTTTTACGTCAGTAAAATATTCTGTTTCAGACTTTATTGAAATACAACAAAAAACTGTATCATTTTCAGTTAGAACTGTCCGGTAAAAAATATGTATTTAAAACATAATTTATTATTATATAATAAGTTAGAGGACAAAACAACTTCAAATTGTCTACCTGAGGCAGATCCGCCTCGGGCGGAAACAATGAGATTCTTCACTTCACTTCGTTAAGCTCAGAATGACGCTCACCGTTCAGGCTAAAACGTCATTCTGAGCGCACAGACTGTGTGAAAACGTTTGTTTTTTACATTTTCGTTATCCAAGATTGTCATTGCGAGGAGCGAAGCGACGTGGCAATCTCACTGTTAAAGTATTGTTTTGTAAGGAGATATGAGATTACGACAGTCGTCCCGGAAAATAGGATTCCCTCGTAATGACAGCCTATTATTACGCTTTATACTCGTTTTCACACAGTCTGGCAGCGAAGAATCTCAATATTATAGTTACCCGTACAGTAGGGATTTTCAATTTTGAGAATTATCCGGAACTTCTTTATAATTAGTTGGCGTTGTTATACCATAGGGGGGTATAGTATGTGATGCATTAAAGAAGGAGTAAAGAATGCTGGATGAAAAACTTGAACAGGAAAGTCTGAAAAGGCTCAACAGGATCGAAGGACAGATCAGGGGAATAGGCAATATGGTTAAGGAGAGGCGGTACTGCATTGATATTATTAACCAGATCAAAGCAGCAGAATCCGCACTTCACAAGTTAAGCGAAAAACTGCTTGAAAACCATATTAAAACATGTGTTAATCATGCTTTCAGGTCCAGTAATGAAAAGGATATTGAGGAGAAAGTTGGTGAACTTATTAAGGTTTATTCGAACTGCAGGTTAAAGTAAAAATTTTTTAAACTTTATTGGGAGATGTTAATGAAAAAAAGTCATCTTCAACTGGTTTTTATTTTTGCGGTAATGTTATTTATTAAAGGGACACTATATCCGCAAGAGAATTACAATAAAACAACTCTTCCGCAAAATATTTCAGCCTTATCACTTAATGAAATAATTTCCTATGCTTTAGAAAATAATCCAAAGATCACAGCTGCAGAATCGAGATGGAAAGCCTCTTTAAATCAACCCGGGATCGTTTCCGGACTGCCGGATCCAACAATAGGATTCACTTATTTCAATGAAGAGATATCCACGCGGAACGGTTCAATCAAAGGCGGCGTATCGATTGCCCAGAAATTTCCATGGTTCGGTAAATTATCAGCAAAATCAAAGATAAAAGAAACTGACGCAGAAATTTTCTCAGAAGCCCTAAAGGCGGTTAAACTGGAAGTTATTGCGAATGTTAAAAAAGTCTATTATGACCTCTATTGGATATGGCAGGCAGTTTCCATTACTGAACGCAATATTGACCTTTTAAAGCAATTTGAGAGTGTCTCAAGGGCAATGTATGCTTCAGGGCAAGTACCTCAGCAGGATGTACTGAAAGCCCAGGTGGAATTGTCAAAACTATATAATGACCATGAAACTTATGTTGAAATGAGAAAAACATTTGAAGTTAAACTCAATGGTCTGCTGGGAAAAGCTCCCTTTGAAGCGACGGGAAATCCTGAAGAGATCGAGTTTAAACCGGTTGAGATAAATATTGACTCACTATACGCTGTCTTCAGGAAAAATTCTCCACATTTAAAAATGCGGATGAAGATGATAAAAAAAGCTGACGGAGAATTTAACCTTTCTAAACTTGAGAACTATCCTGATTTCAGTATCGGGTATAATTACCAGTGGATAGCCGATGATGCCCCGTTAAGCAGTGATGCCGGTAAAAATGCACAATCGGTAATGATTTCGATGAATATTCCGCTCTGGTTCGGGAAAAACAGGGCAAGAGTCAATGATGCCGAAATGAAAGCTGTATCTCAGGAATTTAATTATAAAGACTTTGAAAATATGAGGCTTGCAGATATAAAGAATGCACATTTTGGATTAATTAATGCTGAAAGAAAAATAAAGCTTTATAGAGATAATATAATCCCGAGGCTTCAGCAAGCGCTTAACGTAACACTTGAAAGTTATAAAGTAGGCAAATCCGGTTTTCTGGATCTGATTGATTCTCAGAAACTGCTGCTGCAGTTTCAGCTTGAATACGAAAAATCAATCAGCAGTTATTTTAAAAAAGCAGCAGAACTCGAGTTCTTAACAGGTGCTGAACTAAATTTTCAATAAAAGATATAAAGAGGTTAATAATGAGATCATTTAATCTTAAAAAAGCTGCAATACCTGTATTTATTATTTTAGCATTCATTACAGGTTATTTGTTTGCTCCTTCTTCTAATACAAAAAATGAAAAAACCATGATTATGGCTGAAGGAGAACATCAGCATAAAGAAGAAGATGGGGGCGGAAGCCAGACATTATGGACATGTTCCATGCATCCTCAGATAAAACTGCCAAAACCGGGTAAATGCCCGATATGTTTTATGGATCTTATTCCGCTGGAGGATACTGAAGAAGATGAAAGCGAAATAACATTAACAATGTCAGAATCAGCTAAAGCTCTTGCTGAGATAAAAACTGCTCCTGTTGAAAGAAGAAGTGTTATCAAATCAGTGAAACTGTCCGGGAAGATAGATTTTGATGAAAGCAGGCTCTCTTATGTTACGGCATGGATCCCCGGCAGAATTGACAAACTTTACTATGATTTTACAGGTTCGGAAGTTAAAAAAGGTTCTGAAATGGTTTATATATACAGTCCTGAGCTTTTAGCGGCGCAGGAAGAACTACTTCAGGCAGTAAAAGCGAAAAAAGAATTTGAAGATAGAGGAAATCCCGAATCGGTAAAAATGGCTGCATCAATTTTGGAATCGGCTCAAAAGAAATTGAAACTTCTTGGTTTAGGCGAAAAACAGGTCAATGAAATTATAGAAAATGGAAATCCCTCTGATCACATAACAATTTTTTCTCCGGTTTCAGGTACTGTTATCAACAAAAACGGCAGCGAAGGAATGTACCTGAATACGGGAACAAGGATATATACAATTGCAGATCTATCGGGCGTATGGGCATGGCTGGATGTTTATGAATCTGATATGATCTGGCTGGAAAAAGGTCAAGAGGTGAAATTCGAGGTTGAAGCATACCCCGGTGAGACATTTCAAGGAAAGATCGGATTTATAGACCCGTATATGAATGAAAAATCCCGTACTGTTAGAGTCCGTGTAAATATTCCAAACAACGACAGGAAATTAAAGCCTGAAATGCTGGTTAAAGGTGAACTGCAGGTACATATCCCAAAAGGTGCTCATGAACATGAAATGACTTATGTGGAAAAGTATGTCTGCCCGATGGATTGCCAGGAGCCCAAAGATGAACCCGGAACTTGCAGTGTCTGCAAAATGAAACTTGTAAAGGGAAAAGTACCTGACAAGGAATCACAGAAGATGCATACAATGCTTCCCCTTGTAATTCCTGCCTCGGCGCCCCTTATTACCGGGAAAAGAGCAGTTGTATATGTAGAGATCCCGGATGCAGAAAAGCCCACATATGAAGGCAGGGTGATTGAGCTGGGACCAAGAGCAGGTGACTTATACATTGTAAAATCGGGGCTTGAAGAGGGTGAGAATGTAGTAATTGAAGGTAATTTCAAGATCGACAGCGAGATGCAGATAAAAGCCAGGCAGAGTATGATGACTCTGGATGTGCAGAATAAACCTGCTGTTTCTCAGGAGATACATAAACATTAAGGAGCGCTGCGGATTATGGAATATAAAAATTCAGGAGTAAAAAACAGTCTGCTTAATAATCTTATCCGTTTTGGACTTGAAAACAGACTTATTGTAATAGTACTGTTCATGCTGCTTTTTTTCTGGGGCATTTATGTAATGCCTTTTGACATAAATTCTGATATATTCCCCCGCAATCCTGTGCCTGTGGATGCAATTCCCGATATTGGTGAAAATCAGCAGATAGTATTTACAGAATGGATGGGCAGGTCACCCCAGGATGTAGAAGACCAGGTAACTTATCCTTTAACTGTGTCTCTTCTCGGAGTTCCCGGAGTAAAAACTATCCGAAGTTTTTCATATTTTGGCTTTTCGTCTATTTATGTGATCTTTAAAGAGGATATTGATTTTTACTGGTCGAGATCGCGGATTCTTGAAAAGCTAAGTACTTCGAAAAAGGATCTGCCTGAAGGTGTGGAACCCTCGCTTGGTCCTGATGCTACCGCACTAGGTCAGATATTCTGGTATACGCTCGAAGGCAGGGATTTCAGCCTTCATGAGCTGCGGACGATACAGGACTATTATGTCAAGTATCAGCTTGCATCTGTAGAAGGTGTCAGCGAGGTTGCTTCGGTAGGAGGGTATGTCAAGGAATACCAGATCGATATTGACCCCGATGCAATGCGGGCATTTAATATTACTCTTGGAGAGGTTGTAAATGCGGTCAGGAAAAGTAATATCGATGTAGGTGCAAAGACGATCGAAGTCAACCGTGTAGAATATATTGTAAGAAGCCTCGGTTTTTTGAAAAATCTTGAAGATGTTGAAAATATCGTTATTAAAGAACATGACAACACTCCGGTATTTCTGAAAAACTTTGCCCGTGTATCTTTCGGACCTGCTTCCAGAAGAGGTGCGCTTGATAAAGAAGGTGCACAGGTTGTCGGCGGTGTTGTTGTCGTCAGGCATGGTGAAAATCCGTTAGCTGTAATAAACGGCGTCAAAAAGAAGATCGAACAGATATCATCCGGCCTGCCGTCAAAAGAATTAGCAGATGGTACTATTTCCAAGGTGAAAATTGTTCCGTTCTATGACAGGACCAAACTAATTAATGAGACACTGGGAACCCTTAAGGATGCGATCACGAGTGAGATACTTATAACCATAATTGTAGTAATTATTTTACTGATAAATTTAAGAAGCTCGATACTGGTATCAGGGCTGCTTCCTTTAGCTGTATTAATGTCCTTCATTGCCATGAAGATCGGTAAGATCGACTCAAATATCATGTCGCTTTCAGGGATCGCTATTGCGATCGGAACAATTGTTGACATGGGTATAATCATGTCTGAAAATATTGTCAGGCATTTTGATAATGCCGGTCCTGATGAAAAGAAATTTGATATAATTTACTCTGCAGCTACCGAGGTGGGTGGTGCTGTAATTACTGCGATCAGCACAACGGTCGTCGCATTTCTGCCGGTTTTCGTAATGACAGGACCCGAAGGGAAACTTTTTAAACCTCTTGCATTTACAAAAACTTTTGCGCTTATAGCTTCTGTTCTTACTGCACTTTTTTTGCTCCCGACTTTTGCATACTTCTTTTTTGGGAATAAAAAGAATCCGGTAAAAGTAAAATGGCTTAAATTGGCTAATTTATTAATTGTCTTTGCAGGAATAACAGCTTTTATTTTTATTACATGGTGGGTAGGTATAATTATATTGTTTTTCGGTGTATACCGGTTTGTCCAATCGCTTCTTACCGATAATGTTCAAAATAAGGTACGAAAATCAATTAATTATGCAGCGGCATTTTTCGTAGTAATATTTTTGACAAATCACTGGATGCCGCTTGGTGTAGGAAAGTCACTTTTTGTAAACTTAATATTTGTAATATTACTCATTGGTCTTGTACTCGGATTTTTTAAACTCTTTCTAAAATATTATGAGAACCTTCTCAGGTATTTTCTTAAACATAAAATAATTTTCTACTCTCTTCCGGCAGCCATCTTGATCTTTGGGCTTGTAATCTGGAAAGGATTTGACTGGACTTTTACTCCGGTTGAGAAAGTATTAAGAACTGTCGGATTTTCTGAAAAGACTATCTGCTGATTTTCACCAATATCGGGAATTGCATCCACAGGCACAGGA
>JBHPGK010000001.1:0-78115 GCA_042570605.1 Candidatus Zhuqueibacterota bacterium | reverse complement strand
GTAATTGGCGGACCTCAGGGAGATGCTGGTTTGACAGGAAGAAAAATAATTGTTGATACATACGGAGGCTATGCAAGACACGGCGGCGGTGCTTTTTCCGGAAAAGATCCGACGAAAGTCGACAGGTCTGCAGCTTATGCAGCAAGATGGGTCGCAAAGAATGTAGTAGGTTCCGGTATTGCGGATACTTGTGAAATTCAGCTCGCTTATGCAATTGGTGTTGCAGAACCTGTATCAGTTTTTGTTGATACTTTTGGTACCGGCAAAAGGGCTGATAATGAAATCGAGAATTTGATCACGAAAAATTTTGACCTGACGCCTGCCGGAATTATTGAAAATCTAAAGCTGAGAAGACCGATCTATAGAAAAACTGCTGCTTACGGTCATTTCGGCAGAGAGCTGGATGAATTTACGTGGGAAAAACTTGATAAAGTTGGTGTTTTCGCTTAGACTTTGGAGGATATAATGAAATATGATATAAAAGACATTAAATTAGCCGGAGAAGGCAAAAAGAGAATAGAATGGGCAGACAATGACATGAAGGTTCTTCAATTGATCAGAGAAAGGTTTAATAAGGAGAAACCGCTTGAAGGTTTGAATATGTCTGCCTGTCTTCATATTACGGCAGAAACAGCAAATCTTGCAAGGACCTTGAAAGCCGGAGGTGCAAATCTGGTTCTATGTGCATCTAATCCGTTAAGTACTCAGGATGATGTATCGGCTTCTCTTGTTAAAGATTATGAAATTCCGGTTTTTGCGATAACCGGTGAGAATCATAAAACCTATTATGATCATATTACAGCTGCAATCGAACATAATCCTGTAGTTACAATGGATGATGGCGCAGATCTGGTTTCTTCGATACATGCAAAATACCCTGAACTTGTAAAAAAAGTGATTGCGAGCATGGAAGAAACAACTACGGGTGTGATAAGATTAAGGGCAATGGAAAAGGACAATGCACTCAAGTTTCCGGTTATTGCCGTAAATGATGCTGATACAAAACATCTATTTGATAACAGATATGGTACGGGACAATCAACTGTGGATGGGATAATCCGTGCGACCGATGTTTTATTAGCAGGAAAAACCGTAGTAGTAGCAGGTTATGGATGGTGCGGCAGGGGATTTGCCGGCAGAGTGAGGGGAATGGGCTCAAATGTTATTGTTACCGAGGTAGACTCTATTAAGGCTATTGAAGCCGCTATGGACGGATTCCGTGTTATGCCGATGATTGAAGCTGCTTCCGAAGGTGATCTTTTCTGTACATTAACAGGCAATATAAATGTTCTTGATAAACATCATTTTGAAGTTATGAAAGATGGAGCTTTAATTGCAAATTCCGGTCATTTTAATGTTGAAATCAATATTGATAATCTGGAAAAAATGGCTGTTAAAAAGAAAAAGAATGTACGGAATCATGTTGATGAATATGAATTGAAAGACGGTCGAAAAATATTTATTCTTGGAGAAGGCAGACTTATAAACCTTGCTGCTGCGGAAGGTCATCCTGCGTCTGTGATGGACATGAGCTTTGCAGTTCAGGCTTTAACGACTGAATGGGCTGTGAAAAACAAAGAGAAATTAGAGGCAAAAGTCTATGGTGTTCCCAAAGAAATTGACAGTTTTGTTGCTGAACTCAAATTAAAAAGCATGGGTAATACCATCGATCTGTTAACAGAAGAGCAGAAAAAGTATTTGGCAAGCTGGGAAATCGGCACATAATAAAAGTATAGGAAAGTCCCGATTTATAATAATCGGGACTTTTAATTTGTATGAAATTTGTTTTTATGGAAAAAGTCAATATCGGGCTTATCGGGTTAGGCCATCTTGGGAGATTTCATCTCGAAAACCTGATGCAGATCGAGAACTGTGAAGTCACAGGAATATATGATATTGATAAGAAAAAATCAAAGAAGTTTGCCAAAGAGTTTTCTGTGAAACCATACGACAACATGGAAGACCTGTTAAAGGATTCTGATGCGGTTTCAATTGTAACTCCAACAAATACCCACTACGAAATTGCAAAGAAAGCTCTAAACAGCGGAGTGCACCTGTTTATTGAAAAACCGATGTCAGAAACATTATCTCAAGCAGGAGAAATTGTCAGAATTGCCAAAGAAAAGAATTTGAAGGTCCAGGTAGGGCATATAGAGAGATTCAATCCGGCTTTTCTTGGGTTAAAAAAAATGAAACTTAATCCTCTGTTTATAGAATCTCACAGACTTGCTGAATTTAATCCGAGGGGCACGGATGTTTCAGTTGTTCTGGATCTGATGATACATGACATCGATATAATTCAGAATATTGTTAAAAGCAGTGTGCAGTCGATCGATGCAAGCGGTATAAAAGTGATTTCGGATTCTATTGATATTGCTAATGCCAGAATTAAATTTCTCAACGGGACTGTAGCAAACCTGACTGCGAGCAGGATTTCAACGAAAAAAATGCGAAAGATGAGAATATTTCAGAAAAATGCATATATTTCAATTGATTTTCTTGAAAAGAAAAGTGAAATATTCTCGATAGATTCTATTGAAGACCTTCCTGACCTGAATTTTAAACAGATCACTGAATATGAGTATAAAAAGAAGAACAAGAGTCTCCTTTTTTCATCTCCTATAGTGCCGGATGTTAATGCAATCAAACTTGAATTAACTGAATTTATTGATGCACTGATTCAGAACGAAGATCCACCGGTCACCGCTGATGATGGATACAGTAATTTAAGGACCGCCTTTGAAATTCTGAAGAAGATCGATGAGTAAAATTACTTTTTATTTATAAAATACGGATTAGGCTGGTTTATATATCCCCTAAAATTCTCATTATTTTTTCCAGCATAGCTTCAAGATCGATAGGTTTTTTTAAGTAATCTACAGCACCCAAATCGATACCTTCTTTCCTGAAGGTTTCATCTATCAGTACTCCCGACATGAATATTACAGGTATATTTTTAATTTTTTTATTCTTTTTGATATTCTGTAGCAGTGCCATTCCGCCGATCCTGGGCAGCATCATGTCTAAGAGGATCAAATCAGGCATATTCTCCTGGATAAGGTCTATCGCTACTTCTCCGTCATCAGCAATTACGACTTTATAATTCGTCTTTTCATGTATATATATTGAGATTATTTGCTGAATTTCGAAATCATCTTCCACAACTAAAATGGTTCTCATTATATTTCACCCCTTGTGTTTATCTATAAAATCAACAAAAAATATTTTATTGTAAAGAAGATTTTTTAAAATCTGTTTTTATTACATCGTAATGGGTCTTATAAAACTCTAAAAGCCTGTCTGTAGCAGGCAGGCACCTGGCATATCTTCCCTCTTTAAGAGTTCCTAATGGCTGAACCAGATTTACTGCTTTGAGTGATTTTTCATGATGATTACATTTGTCCATCTGGTCCTTACAAACAAATATTGTTGGACTTTTAAAACCTGTCAAAGGGTAGGGAACAGCGTGATTTCCACCTTCGAAATCACACATTGACTGTAAATTTTGAAGTTCAAGGTAAAAATCGAATATCTCTTTAAGGTTTAATCCAATTGTTAATGCTTTTACTGCATTAATATTAAGCCCATTATTCATAGCCAGAACATTCATATTATCTACGATATGAGAAGGTTTATTCCTATTACCGAATAAACCGGCTTCCCTCTGCAGGTATAGATCTGCTACAAGCATAATGTTTGCAAAAACAGAAGCTTTGTTGTCAGTATTATTAATAAAAGTTGTGTCCCCACTGTAAAATCCTGCAACCATACTCATAGCTTCTCGCGCTTCATTACCTAAATTAATGTTATTAATTAATCCAACACTCATTCTGTTCACGTTATGATAGATTCTTTTTTTGTCTTGTACCCTGTTAGTCTGCATTATTATATTAATATTGTTGATAGCACCAGAATTGTAATGTATTGAAGCTTTTATCAGATCCTTCATGTCTTCTTCATCTGGAACCAGAATATTCCTGATATGCTCGGATTTAGCAATTGCACATGTAAAGACTGCTAATAATGCTGAGTGATCAAAAAACAGAGTAGAAACTTTATCCGGGCAGGTGTCTGCTGTAAATTTGAGTTTATATATCGAGAGAATATTGTTTTCATCGTATAGAATTTCATCCAGAAATGATATCACTTCTTTCTCTACAGAACAGAAAAAAGAATAATATACCTTGTAGTTTTTCCTTAAACTAATAAGTTTTTTAAATTTATTGATAATTTCAGATTTGAAGTTGTCCAGAAGTTGTTTGCTGCGCTTGATTTTAAATAACATTTTTACTTCAGGGTGATTCCTTTTAATACCCAGAAGCCTTTCGATCCTTTCAGGTGTGATGAAAGTTCCTTTAGTGTAAAGAGTAACACCCTTTCCAATTTTCATGTCTTCGGCGAGTTCCAGACCCGACAGGAATTTATCGTAATTCCCCGGCTGAAAACGGCATAGACCGGCTAGGGCTTTGATCCCTGAGATCTCTATTATTTCGCTATCGGAACAAAAAATATTCTGTAAATCTGACATGTCAATTAAATGATTAAAATAATTATTTTATTTCTATCGAAAATATATAATCAATTTCTAAAAAACACAAGAACAATTTATTGATTTTAAGCAAAACAATATGATTACATGAATTAAGTGAAAGAAAATGAGAGAGATGAATTTTTGAGATGAATCCGGGACAGGAAAAATGCAAATTGAAACCAAGTGTATAATATTTAACTTTTTTCCAAAACACTTATAATTTTATCGATCAGGTATTTAAAATCAATGGGTTTTGTAATGTAATCAACAGCACCCATCTCAATACCTTCATCTTGAAAGACCTTATCTATCATTGCACCGGACATAAAAATTACCGGTGTAGCTTTAGCTGTCGGCATCTGGCGAATATTTTTGTAAAGTGCGATGCCGCCAATCCTGGGAAGTAAAATATCGATCAATACCAAATCCGGTTTGTTCATTTTAATTATATCAATTGCTGACTCTCCATCCTCTGCGACAATAGGTTTATATTCTGTATAGTTCTTAATATAAGTTGATATGACTTGCTGAATTTCGGGATTATCATCAACAATTAATATGGTCTTCATTTAAATTCCTATATAAATACAAATGAAATTATTTAAAGAAAACAATTAAATATTATTTCTTCTGCGGCGCTTGTTTTTGAATATTATCTTTAATTTCTTCGTAATGTTGTGAATAAAATTCCAGAAGTTTAGGAGTTGTAAGCAAGCACCTTGAATATTCCCCCTCTTTCAAATCCCCCTGGGTTTTCACTAAATTAACAGCTTTAACTGACTTTTCAAAATTTTCACAATCAGAGATATGGCTTTTACAAATAAATATCGTTGGGCTTTTAAATCCCGTCAAGGGGTATGGCCAGGCATGTTTTCCTCCTTGAAAATCACACAAATTCTTAAGGTTTTCCATTTCCATGTAAAAGTCAAAGATATCTTTAAATTTTAGTACCAGGGTCAAAGCTCTTACAACATTGACATTCAGTTTCTTGTTTGCTGCTTCTACATTTAATCTGTCAACAATATGAGAAGGTTTTAATTTTACTCCAAAAAGTCCGCTTTCCAGTCTTGCGTATTTGTCGGCAATCAGGATCAAATTTGCCATCCAGCTTCCTTTATCGTCCTCCCGGTTAATAAAATCAGTCTGGTTAAAAAAGTATTCTCCCACGTATCGGATCGCATCCATAGCATCCACACCCAGTCTTACATTGTTCAGTAAATAACCGCTGTTCCTGTTTGATTCATGATACTTTATTTCACGTTGTCCTTCGTCTAATCCGAGGATCGATTCGATGTCAACAATAGCACCTATATTGTGGAAAAAGGCTGCTTTAAGCAGTTCTTTAAAATCTTCATCCTCAAATTTCAGCATCTCTCTCATTTCTCCTGTTCTGGCAATTGCATAAGCAAAAAGAACAACAGATATTGTATGATTAAAATACATGGCAGCATTTTTATTTTCAGAAGAGTCAACTATAAATTTCATTTTATAGATACTTAAAACAATATTTTCATCTGCAAGAAGGTCATTTACAAGTAGTTCAATATCCTTTTCTATTGAGCCCATTAGAGATGCATATACTTTATAATTTTTTCTGAATGCAAGAATTTTAATTAATTTTTTTGAGATATCACCTTTAAAATTACTGATTAACTGCTGACTTCTTTTAAGTTTGAACTGCATGACCATATTTGGATTATTCTCCTGAAGGTTCGTCAAACGAGCAATTCTATCCGGAGTAATATTGGTTCCTGTGGTATATAGAGTTACACCATCGTTACTTGCAAGGTCTTCAGCAAGCTCTAAACCATCTAAGAAATCATCTTTTTTCTTTGGATGATATTTACAGAGTCGCGTAAGATTATTAATTCCTGCAATTTCAATGTCATCTGAATCTGAAGAAAAAATATCTAAAAGTTTATTCATGTTAAACCCTCAAGGATGAGATTTTTCTTAAAAAATATCATAATTATAAAAATATCCGGTAAAACATTAAGAATTTAAGGTAAATTTCAGTAAATTTCAAGAAATTTGCTGAATAAAAACATTAATATCCCCAATTTGTAATAAAAGTTGTCATTCTGAGTCCTGATTGTACAGGGAGAGAGGCAGGCTGGCGCCCCGGCCCCCCGAAAATTCGGGAGGACGGGACCCCTCGTAATGACCATTTACCTTACTATGCTCTTCATGATAAATTCTTCAGATTTTAAAAAAGCATTCAAGAATTATGTCTTTCGAATAAAGATCTATGTAGATAGACCATTATTCAGATAATTCTCATATGCGGACATATCAAAATGTCCGTGTCCGCTCAAGTTGAATATAATTACCTTCTTTTTGCCCTCTGATTTACATTTAACAGCTTCTTGTATTGCAGATTTGACTGCATGCGCAGATTCCGGAGCAGGGATTATCCCTTCAGTTTTTGTAAAAATTGCCCCTGCCTCAAAAGTCTCTGTCTGCTCAAAAGACTGCGCTTCGATCAATTTGTCTTTCACCAGCCTGCTCACCAGAGGTGCTGCGCCATGATATCTCAATCCTCCGGCATGGATCGGCGGAGGAACAAATCCATGTCCGAGGCTGAACATTTCCAGTAAGGGAGTCATCTCTCCTGTGTCGCCGAAATCATATTTGAAGTCTCCGCATGTAAGTGAAGGACATACCTTTGGTTCTACCGCAATTACCCTGATATTTTCTCCTTTTAATTTACGTTTAATAAATGGAAAGCTTATGCCTCCGAGATTACTGCCTCCCCCGCAGCAGCCGATTATTACGTCAGGAGCATCACCTGCAATTTCAAGCTGCTTTTCAGTCTCCAGCCCGATAATTGTTTGATGAAGCAGGACATGGCTTAGAACGCTGCCGAGAGAGTATTTAGTATTATCATCGCTAACAGCTTCTTCAAGAGCTTCAGAGATCGCTATCCCAAGGCTTCCGGGAGTATCCGGATGCTGTGCAAGAAATCTTTGTCCTATATTTGTCTTGTCAGAAGGGCTGGGAACTATCTTGGCATTAAAAAGCTCCATCATTGTTCTCCGGTGGGGTTTTTGTTCATAACTTATCCTGACCATATAAACACTGCACTCCATATCAAAGATATTACATGCAAAAGAAAGTGCGCTGCCCCATTGCCCGGCACCGGTTTCTGTGGATAGTTTTTTTACTCCCTCAATCTTATTATAAAATGCCTGTGCTATAGCAGTATTAGTTTTATGGCTTCCCGTGGGGCTGACACTCTCGTTCTTATAATATATCTTTGCCGGAGTGTCGAGATGTTTTTCGAGGTTTCTTGCCCTAACCAGAGGCGTCGGGCGGTATATCTTGTATACATCCAGAACTTCCTTAGGTATTTCAATGAACCTTTCGGTGGAGACTTCCTGCCGGATCAATCCCATTGGGAAGATCGGTGCAAGGTCATCGGGTCCTATCGGTTCTTTTGTTCCGGGATTAAGCGGCGGGCTTAAAGGATTTTCCAGGTCGGCAAGAATGTTGTAATAGAATTTTGGTAATTCTGTTTCTGTGAGCATTGTCTTTCTGGTTTCCATAATTGTTTCCTCCTTGTTGAAAATAAAAAAAACGCGAACCTCCAGGTCCGCGTTTTTAACATTTATATTTATAATGTTATTTTCCGAATTTAATCAGACCTGCCTCCATAAATTAGTTTTCCACCACCAGATTTTATCAGATAATAATTTCATAATTTTAAACTTTCTTTTATTAACCTCGTAAATGTAAAAATGGAATAGAATAAATGCAAGTATTTTTTAACTGAATTTTTTGTAAAAACCGGTTAAATTACCAGAAATGAAAAATTATCAGTTCTCAATCAACTCGATATCATTTGCCATAATTAGAATAAATGTTAAATTAGTGTCATATTTCCACGGAAACTGCCGTTCTACCTTTTTGTTTGATAGAAATTGGTGATATTAGGAAAAAGTATATTTTTTTAAATTACGGAGATAAAGATGAAAAAAAGAACTTTGGTTTTAGTATCATTATTTGTATTCCCGCTTATAATTTCCTCCACATTATCAGCCGGTATATTTGAAAAATCAGAGTACTCTGCCAGAAGGACTAAACTGATGCAGCAAATACCGGATGGAATTGCTATCATTCTTGGCGCACAATTAAGGGTGGGATATAATGAACATTACCAGAACAATGATTTTATGTACTTTAGCGGTGTAACAATTCCAAATTCGATTTTAATAATTGACGGGATCAATAAAGAGAGTATTCTGTTTTTTACAATTTCCGAAAGAGGAGCGCGTAACGAAGGGATCAGTCTGGATTTAGTTAGAGATCCAAAAAACGTTACCGGTATCGAAAAAGTCTACCCAATTGAAGAATTTTCTACTTATTTGGAAAAACTCAGATCACAGACGAAAATCTTTTATACTTCTAATATTCCCGAAGAATTGATGAGAGAATGTAAGTACGAAAAACTCAGGACTCTCAGAAGAACTATGGAGAACAATGAATGGGATGGGAGAATGACCAGGGAACAACAATTTATAAAGCATTTAAAAACCAGGTATAGCGATATCGAGGTTAAGGACTGCAGTCAGATGATAACTGAATTACGAATAATCAAGTCTCCGGCTGAGATCGAAATTCTGAGAAAAGCTGCCAAAATTGCGGTAAATGCGCATATTGAACTTATGAGATCCACCGGCGCCGGCATGCATGAATATGAACTTGCATCTCTGTTTGAATATTACTGCAAGAAGGAAGGTGCTAATGACCTTGCCTATTATACCATCTTATGTTCCGGAGAAAACCACCCGTATCTGCATTACTATAAATACGACCGGGTTCTTGAGGACGGAGATTTCCTTGTAGTAGATGCCGGTCCCGATTTTGACTATTACGATATAGATATCACAGTTTCCTATCCGGTAAATGGGAGATTTACACCAAGACAGCGGGAAATATATGAAACGGTGCTTGCAGTACACAATGCTTGTATCAGCCTCTATAAACCAGGGCTTACAATTAGTGAAGTAAGAACAGGGGTTGAGGATATCCTGACAAAGCAGGGGTTTGATCTTTCGGATGATGTTTTTCAAAGGATGCGAGGGGGATTTGGACATTATGTAGGAATGGCTGTACATGATGTTGGAGGGGGACCGTCTGTATTAAAGCCGGGAATGGTTTTTGCGAATGAACCCTTTGCAGTTTTCCCGGATGAGAACCTCGGTGTAAGGGTTGAAAACACCATATTGATCACTGAAGACGGCTGTGAAGTTTTAACTAAAGGAATCCCCAGAACTGTTGAGGAAATAGAAGCTTTGATGAAACAGGAGGGCGCAGTTCAGGCTCTTAAGAAAGCAGGATTGTATTAATCATGAATTGCTGTTTATGGATTGTATAATCAGAAAAATGAAAAAAGGGGACTGGTCTCATGTCAAGGAGATATACAAACAGGGTATTCTGACCGGAAATGCTACATTTGAAACTATTGTGCCGGAATGCGAAGAGTGGAACAAAAATCATCTTGATAAATGCAGGATTGTAGCGGTTTCCGGAGAAAAAATTATTGGTTGGACTGCACTGAACCCGGTGTCTTCAAGAACTGCGTATTCCGGTGCTGCAGAAGTCAGTATTTATGTTGAAACAGCAAAAAGAGGGAAGGGTACAGGTGAATTTTTACTGAACAGCTTGATCGGGGAATCAGAAAGATTTACCTTATGGACACTGCAGGCAGGTATCTTTCCCGAAAATAAAACCAGTATAAATTTATTTAAATAATGCGGATTCAGAGAAGTGGAAATTAGAGAAAAGATCGGGAAATTGAACGGTATATGGCGGGATGTAGTGCTGCTGGAGAGAAGGAGTAAGAAAAACTGTCAGTAAATTTTAATAAATAAAACCACTACTGTTCGGTAAAAAAATAAAAATATATTTTACGTACATCAAAAAACTGGATTCCAGCCTTCGCTGGAATGACACAACATGAATAATAACAAGAACATAGGAACTATCATTCCAGCGAAGGCTGGAATCCAGTTGCTTATAATTTTTGCAATTCGATCATTTTTTTCAAAATCAAATAATATTTAATATATTTTGATTAAAGTTCTATTAAAACAAGAACATAAGTATAAGTCTTTTTATTTTTTACCGGACACTACTGAAATAAAACCATTCCTTTAACATCTCTTAGTTGATTAAATTTTATTCCAAAAAATCCTTGACAGATTTATAACTTTTCCTTATATTAACCGTATAGATAAACCAAACAGTTAATTAAACCGAATGGTTAAAAGATGAAAAAAGAAATACCTGCTGATGCAAAAGAAAGGATCCTGGCTGCGGCGATCGATGTCTTTATTGAAAAGGGGAAGTACGGCGCCAGGATGCATGAGATCGCAAAGAAAGCGGATATAAATAAGGCTATGCTCCATTATTATTATACCGATAAAGATACACTTTATGAGAAATCATTGGAGTATATTTTTACAAAAATTTTTATGACCGTTGAACAGGCTTTTAAGAAAGATATTGCCATAGAGAATAAAATTAAGAATTTTATCAGCATTTATATTGATTTCCTGGCTGAAAATGTACGGATAACCAGGCTGATTATGAGGGAGATCATTGACGGAGCACCGGTTATTAAAAGAATTATTGGTGGATTCGTTACTGAGGAAAACTGGCTTTTTTCCCCAGTCACGATTAAAATGATACTGGATGAAGCAAAATCCAAAGGCGAAATAAGAGATGTTGATTCTATTCAGACTATTATCAGTGTGCTGGGAATGTCGGTTTTCTACTTTCTTTCCAAGCCGGTTATGGATGAGATCTGGAATATAAAGACTGAAGATTGCGATGAATTTGTTCAGAAGAGAAAAGAAAGTATAATTGACCTTGTGCTTAACGGGATAAAGGTAAGATGAGATTCTTCACTTCATTGCGTTGCGTTCAGAATGACGCTGAAGATCTATGCTATTTCGTCATTCTGCCTGTCCCGCCGTGGCGTGGGAGCGTAGCGAAGAATCTCATTATTAAAATTACAAGGAAAGTAATGGTTTGATTTTAAAAAAAGTAATTCCATTTTTCAAAGTATAATCAGAAGAAAAATATTTGAAAGGATAAAATATGAAGTTCAGTAAATTTTTCATGTTATCAGTTGTTCTTTTATTGTTCTTTTGCACCGGTAATAATAATGATTTTGTGCTGGAGGGGACAGGTACTATCGAGGCTGTACATGTGGATATCAGCTCTCCTGTTGCCGGGAAAGTCGCAAATATTTTTGTGGAAGAAGGGGAAAAAGTCCTGCCGGGAGATGTTCTGCTCAAAATTGACGATTCCGATTTCAAAATTCAGCGGAAACTTGTAAAAGCGCAGTTCGATGCGGCTTCTGCAAAATTGAAACTGATCCTTGCCGGAGCGAGAGAAGAAGATATTCAACGAGCTCAGGAGAATGTAAAAGGGGCAAAAGCTGCATTTGAGAAAGCTGAATCTAATTTCAACAGGTTAAAGAATTTATACGAAAAGGGGAGTGCAACTAAAAGTTTATTGGAAAATGCTACAGCCGGTTTTGAAGTAGCACAGGCTAATTACCAGGCATCAAAGAAGGTACTGGAAAAGCTGGTAAAAGGAGCAAGGCTCGAAGAGATCGAGATGGCACAGGCAAACAGGTCAATGGCTGAGGCGAATCTTGAATTAGTTGAAAAAAGAATTTCTGACTGTTCTATTACTTCACCGGTGAAAGGCTCAGTTACAAATAAACTTGTCGAAACCGGAGAAAGAGTACTGCCAAATGGTCTTCTCCTGACTGTTACAAAGACTGACAGCATGTGGATAACTGTTTATATAAGTGACAGAAATATCGGTAGAGTCAAAACCGGTCAGGAAGCAGAAATAAAAATTGATACATATGAAGACAGAGTATTTCGCGGAAATGTTAAATTCATAGCTGAAGAAGCGGAGTTCACACCTAAAAATATTCAGACTAAGGATGAAAGGGAGAAACTGGTTTTTGGAGTAAAAATTAAGATTTATAACAGTGAAGGATTATTGAAATCAGGTCTGCCGGCTGATGTTATTCTGAAGCTGCAGTAAGACTTTTTGATTATGGAAAAAATAATAATAATAGATAATCTTGTGAAAAACTACGGTAAAGTTACCGCTGTATCAGGTTTAAATATGGAGGTAAATGAAGGAGAGTTGTTTGGGCTGGTAGGCCCGGATGGAGCAGGAAAAACAACTCTTGTAAGAACGCTTTGCGGTATTTTGAAAAATGATTCAGGCAGTTTTTCCGTATTCGGTCTTGACGGGAAAAAAGACCGGGATAAGATAAAGCAGCGGATCGGATATCTATCTCAGAAATTCTCGCTGTATGGGGATCTAACGATCGATGAAAATATAAAATTCTTTGCGAAAATACATAACATCAAAGATTTCAGGGATAAAAAGAAAATTCTTCTTGAGAGGATGGGCATTGAAAAATTTTCGGGCAGGCTCGCAGAAAGACTTTCAGGCGGGATGAAACAGAAACTCGCTTTAGCCTGTACCTTGATCCACTCTCCCGAGATATTATTTCTCGATGAACCGACCACGGGGGTGGATCCGGTTTCAAGGCGGGAATTCTGGCAGATACTGGCAGGATTGAAAAAGGAGGGGATAACGATATTTGTTACTACCCCTTATCTTGATGAGGCGGAGAGATGTGACAGGGTCGCTTTCATGTATGACGGCAGTATCCTGGAGTGTAATTACCCGGGTGCTGTAAAAGACTCTTTTGATAAAGAGGTGGTTGAAATAGTATGTTCTCCGCTGCATGATGTTTTCAAATTTTTAAACGGTATAGAGGATATCGAAAATATTCAGTCTTTCGGCGACCGGATCCATGTTGTTATTGATGAAAAAAAGATCAGTGCTGAAATATTAAAAAATAGAATTCTTGAAAAGGGCTTTCAGATTCTTGATTTCAGGACTATAAGCCCATCCCTGGAGGATATCTTTTTAATTAAATTAAAGGAAACAGCGGGAGAAAAAGATAATGAAGTTTAAGTTTATTATAGTGCTTTTATTATGTTCTGCAGTGTTTGCACAGGAAAAAACTACATTTACTTTAGATCACTGTGTAAAGCGGGCTCTTGAGAATAACGGAAATATCAGGTCTGCAGAATTCGAAGTCGGATCTGCTCAGCATAAAGTATTGAGTGCAAAAACGGAACGATTGCCATCAGTAGAGTTTTCCGGGAGCTATACAAGGTTGAGCGGAATGGAACCTTTTTCCATAACCATGCCGACCGGACAGAGGCTGAATATATTCCCTTCAATTGAAGATAATTACGGTTTGAACCTTACAGTAAAGCAGCCTGTCTTTACCGGGAAAAGGATCAGCTCAAATATAAAAATTGCACAAAATATATTCACTGCAAAAGAGAACAGCCTTGCAGAGGTGAAAAATAATATCAGGTTTGCGGTTAAAAATTATTACTGGAAACTTGCTCAGGCAATCGAATCGGAAAAGGTCGTCAATGAATCTATTAAAATGGTAATGTCCCATTTAACGGATGTGATAAATCTGCGTGAAAACGGGATGGCTTCAGAAAATGATGTAAAAAGAGTTGAAGTTCAGCTTTCCAATCTGGAACTTTTAAACACTTCTATTGAAAAGGGGATAAATTTAAACAGGACGATCCTCAGCAAATTAATGAATATTCCGCTGGATTCACAGTTTGAAATAGACTATAAATTATTGTCTCCCGATTTTAATTATGATTTCAATGCAGTTCTTAACAGCGCATTTAAAGACAGGCCTCTATTGAACTCAATGAAAAGTATGCTGAGATCAGCTGAAGCGGGCAGGGAAATGATAAAATCTTCATTTTTTCCTTCTGTTTATCTTTTAGGAAATTACAACTATGCAAAACCTAACAGGAATATTTTCCCTGTTAAAGACCAGTGGAAAGATACGTGGAATGCAGGAGTAATGGTGCAGTTTACCCTCTGGAAATGGGGAAAAAGGAAAATGGATTACGAAGCGGCTGATAATGATTATAAAAAATTCCGGTCAGACCTTGAAAATCTGCAGAGTGATATTGAACTGGATATCAAAAGAATTTTTCTTCAGATCGACGAATCTGTTAAAAGATATAAAGTAAGTAAAAAAATGGTCGAGCAGGCGGAGGAGAACTACAGGATATCAAAGGATAAATACAGCAGCGGTCTGCTGCTGAACTCAGAACTTCTCGATGCTGAAGTTGACCTTCTCAAGGCAAAACTCGAAGTAACTAAAAGTATTATGGATTTTAACATTAATCTCGCTGAACTGAAAAAAGCTGCAGGTATAAATGAATGATTCCGTCTCCATATCCGTTAATGAACTAACAATGAAGTTCGGCAAATTTACTGCTGTCGATAATGTTTCGTTTGAGGTGAAAAAAGGAGATATCTTCGGATTTTTGGGTGCTAACGGTGCCGGTAAATCAACAACGATACGTTTGCTCTGCGGACTTTTGAAACCATCGTCAGGTAATGCATTTGTTGGCGGCTTCAATATTGTTGATGAGCCTGAAAATGTTAAACGGTCAATCGGATACATGTCACAGAGGTTTTCATTATATGAAGACCTGACCGTAAAGGAAAACCTGTCTTTTTACGGCGGTATATACGGTATCGATGATAAAGAGCTTTCGGATAGAGTTGAAAAGGCAATTGCTGAAGCGGGTCTCATTGGAGAGGGGAATAAACCTGCGGGTGAATTGGCAGGGGGTTGGAAACAGAGGCTGGCATTATCCTGCGCTCTCCTGCACAAGCCAAAGATCGTTTTTCTGGATGAGCCGACCAGCGGGGTTGACCCGCTTTCCCGCCGGAATTTCTGGAATCTAATTCAATCGATCGCACAAAGTGGCACAACGGTGTTTGTAACAACTCATTATCTTGAAGAATCTGAATACTGCAACAAACTTGCCTTTATTTATGACGGCAGAATTATAATAAAAGGCGCTCCGTCTGAACTGAAAAGGAATGTAATTAAGAGTAAGGTATTCGAGATCGAAGCTGAAGATTCATTGAAATTGATGGAGATTTTACAGTCCGGGGAATTTACTGCCGATGTTTCGATCTTTGGGCTAAAAGTTCATCTGATACCGGCTGTCTCACATGTGGATAAATTATTTCTTGAAAAGTTTTTGAGGGAGGAGAATATCACTTTTAAAAACATCAGGGAAATTGTTCCGTCTATGGAAGACGTATTTATTGAACTGATAAAATCTCAGGAGAAAAATGCATAGGTTAGCTGCAGTCATAGTAAAGGAATTTCATCAGATTTCAAGGGACAAGCGTACCTTGCTGCTTTTAATTGTGTTCCCGGCTTTTCTGCTTCTATTATTCGGTTATGCCGTAGATTTTGATGTAAAAAATGTTAAAACTGCCGTTCTGGATTATGATAATTCGGATTCCAGCAGGCGGTTAATAACAATGCTCAGGCTTTATGACCATTTTGATATACGGTACCACCTGACATCTTATAACCAGATAGACGGGTATCTTAACAGAGGAGATGCAGCACTATGTATTGTAATACCGGAAGATTTTTCAGATAAATTAATAAGCGGGGAAAATGCGAATATTCAGGTTCTCCTTGACGGTACCAATTCTAATACGGGAATGACAGCACTGGGCAACCTGAATATGTATATCCAGGATTTTTCAAAAAAGATCCTGATTGAAGCGTTCAAAAAAACCGGTATTAAAAAAGAAGCCCTGCCTGTTGATATAATACACCGGATATGGTATAATCCGGAATTGAAAAGCGCTAAATTTCTTGTGCCCGGACTAATCGGATTTATTTTAATGATGGTCTGCGTCATTGCTACATCACTTTCAATTGTGCGTGAAAAGGAAAGATTTACTATAGAGCAGATAAGTGTTTCACCGATCAAAGCCCAGGAATTGATAATAGGGAAAACACTTCCTTATATGCTTATTTCTCTGCTGACCTCATTTTTTATTTTAATTGTCGGTATGATCCTGTTTGATATAACCATAAAAGGCAGCATTTTTTATCTGTTCATATCTGTTTTAATATTTGTATTCAGCGCTCTTGGTATTGGTATGCTTATATCGACAATTACAGAATCGCAGCAGGTGGCATTTATGATCGCATTACTTTCTACTATGCTTCCTTCGATGATACTCTCCGGGTTTGTATTTCCTATCAGCAGTATGCCGAAAGTGATACAATTTGTAACTTACCTGGTACCGTTAAGATATTTTCTTGTAATATTAAGAAGTATTATACTCAAGGGAAGCGGTTTTTTGAGTTTTTGGGAACCGTTCCTGCTGTTAACTGCCTTCTCTGTATTTATGATAATGATAAGTTCATTAAGATTAAAAAAGAGCCTGTAGATGAAAAGAATAAAATATTTGGTAAAAAAGGAATTGATACAGCTTTTCAGGGATAAAAAACTGCTTCCGCCTATATTTGTTGCTCCGATCCTTCAGTTGATCCTCCTGGGATACGCAGTAACTCTTGATGTCAGGAATATCACGTTAGCTGTTTACGATAAGGATAACAGTTATTATTCAAGAAGATTGATCTCGAAATTTACCGCCTCCGGTTATTTTACTTTAAAAGATAAGTTCGATAATTATACCGACCTGGAACGCTCCATACAGAGAAACAAGGTGTCTATGGGGCTGGTAATACCTTCCGGCTTTGAAAATAATATAAAAACGGGAGAACAATCGCCCGTTCAGTTGATTGTTGACGGCAGCGATGCCAATTCCTCTACGATAGGGATAGGGTATTCAAGAGCCGCAATAATGAAATTTACCGGTGAACTTCTAAAAAACATTAATATTCCGGTGAAATATTCGAAAGTAAATATTGAGTTCAGATCTTGGTATAATCCTGAGCTTAAGAGCAGGAATTTTATGGTTCCGGGAGTTTTGTGTTTTCTCCTGATGATCGTTACGATGATGCTGACATCGATGGTAATAGTCAAAGAGAAAGAGATAGGGACCATGGAACAGCTTATAGTAACCCCTGTATCCCGTGTTCAATTGATAGCAGGGAAATTGATACCTTTTGTTCTGATCGGTTTTGTTGATATAAACCTTGTACTTCTTGTTTCGTATTTCTGGTTCGGAATTCCGATAAAAGGCAGCCTTTTTCTGCTCTATATTTTGAGTGCTGTCTTTATCACTACAACTCTTGGATTGGGATTGTTTATTTCGACAATATCGCGGACTCAGCAGCAGGCAATGATGACCTCAGTTTTCTTTTTTATGATGCCTTTTATTTATCTTTCCGGATTTATCTTTCCGATTGAGAATATGCCGGATATCATACAATTCATTACTCATTTTATTCCATTGAAGTATTTTATTATCATTGTGAGGGGAATATTCCTTAAAGGTAACGGATTTGACGTACTGTGGGATGAATTTTTGATCCTTCTCCTGTTCGGGATAGGGATATTCGGTTTAAGTGTATTCAGATTTAATAAAAGGCTTGATTAGTATTATTCCATCCAGGGATCGATCAGCATTTTAAGAACCTTATCCTTTCCGTTCTCAAACATATCGAGGGCTTCGGGAAGTTTTTCAAGCGGAAAAGTATGAGACACTATTTTTTCATAGTCGATCTTTCCGCTTTCGATAAGGCGGACAGCCCGCTCCAGTGTCAAAGGCGGCATTTTGGAGGAAATTATTCTCATTTCCCTGTCATAAACTTTAAGCGGTTCAAATGAGACAGTTGAGCCTTGAGGTGTAAGTCCGAAGATCATCATCGTGCCCATCTTTGCGGTTAATTCAATGCCTTCTTCAACTGCTTTCGGATCTCCCGTTGCGTCTATAACAATATCAAAACCTTCTTTGAAATTTTTTGCTGTAAACTCTTTTAGATCCGACTCAGCTCTGTTTAACACAATGTCTGCCCCAAGTTCATTTGCTTTTTTACACCTCATTTCAACAATATCAGTCTGTACTATAAGTTTCACCGGTGAATGTTTAAGAAGCTGAAGCCAGATAAGCCCGATCGGACCAGCACCCAAAACAAGTACAGTGCTGCCGGGCTTCATGTCGAGTTTATCGTAGCCGTTTATTACACATGCGGCAGGTTCAACGAGTATTCTGCCCTTTGCGCTGACATTTTCCGACAGGGGATAAACCTGGCTTCTTGGGGCTTTGGTATAGCGTTCAAAACCGCCGTCGAGATGATAACCGATAACAGCCAAATTGTCACACAGGTTCGGTTTGCCCGACCGGCAGTAATAACAGGTCCGGCAGGGAATTACAGGATCAACAGCCACAGGTGTACCAGAGTTTATATCTTTGACATCTTTCCCGGTGTTTTCAACGATCCCTGTAATTTCATGCCCGATCACCACGGGCGGTTCAGCAACAGATATCTCACCATTGTAAATATGCACGTCCGTACCGCAGACACCGCATCCTGTTACTTTTATCAATAGTTCATCGTCTTTTAATTCAGGGATTATATCCCTTTCGAATTCAATTGTTTTTTTTCCTTGATATACGGCTCTCATTATTTCTCACTTTTTTTGGTAAAATACACATACTGAAAAAGAAATTCAAGGGTAAGTTAAATTTATTTAAAACCTTTTCCAAAAAATACAGTCTAATATATAAAAGGTAAGCGTGAAAATTATTCGTGCAGAATAACTTATTCAGTTATAATAAGAAAAATTTTATGAGAACAAATATTGTCATTATGGAATTATTATTACGAATTAATATGCTGGAAATTATTAAAATAATATTTCTTTCATTTTTGGAACTTTCTAATAATATTTTCGTAAAATTTGAACAAAAGGGAAAAATAATCACCAGAATTGATTTATAAAAAGTTTGTTTATTAAAAAATATTAACTATAAGTATCATTCATTATTGTCAGGGGTATTGGGTGAAAAAAATAAGAAAACATTTTCGTTATAGTATTTGGTTATGACAAAAAAAATATTTTTACAGACAATACCTTTTTTATTATTTGCTTTTCTTTTGAACTGCGCTTCTGCAGACAAATCAAAATCCAGTATTACTTATACAGCTGTTGAAAAAAATTTCAGTGTAGCAGTTACATCTGTCGGGGTCCTGGACGCTAAGGTGAACCGGTCTATCTCAGTTCCTCAGAGCCTTGACTATCAGAAAGAACTCTCTTATATAATACCAGAAGGAACTGTGGTGGAAGAAGGGGATACTATAGCGGTAATGAAAGATGAACGGCTTGAAAGAGAATACGAGAACACATTAAATGAAATTGAAATGAAAAATGCGGAGTTGAAAAAAAAGGAAACTGAATTGGATGAACAGCGGTCACAATTGGAATCGAATTTGAAAATTTTTGAAACTTCTGCCGAATCTAAAAAACTGCGTTTGGCTGAACTTGAGTTTATAGCACCGACAAAACAGGAAATCGAGAAACTGGAGATTGAGAAATTTGACATTGAAGCTGAAAAAACCAGGAAAAAACTGGTATCATTGGAAAATGTTAAAAAAGAAGAGATCAATTCTATGCAGATGAAGATAAAGCAAATAGAGAATAAATTGAAACAGTATGACCGTTTCAAAGAGCAGTTAACTGTAAAGGCTCCAATGGATGGAATTGTTGTATATGAAATTAACAGAAGGACAAATAAAAAGAACGAGCTTGGCGACATGGTTCGTACAAGATACCCGCTTGTGAAAATTCCTGACCTGTCGGTAATGCAGGTTGAACTTCAGGTAAGCGAGACAGATGCGCAAAAACTTAAAACAGGACAGAAGGCTGTAGTTTCGGTTTCATCATCCGGTTATTTTGATCTGCCGGGAAAAGTATCCATGGTCGATAAAATCGCCAAGCCGGTATTGATCAACTATAGAAGGTCTAAAGTTAAGATGGTAAGAGTGACAGTTGATCTTGACAGCACTGATATCGTTCTTACTCCGGGTCTCACTGCCGAATGTAAAATTTTTGTTGAGGAATTAGAGAACGCAATTGTAGTTCCAAAGGAATGTGTTTTTGAAAAGGACAGCAACAATGTTGTTTATATTAAGGATGGAGATAAATTTGAGCAGCGGCAGGTTGATCTTGCATATAAGGGCGATGATTTTATTGAAATTAAGAACGGCGTTAACAATGGAGAAAAACTCTCTTTACGTGAACCGGGCAGTTCACAGATCAAATAAGAGTGTATTTATACATAAATGTATATGAAAAAATATATAAAGAACAAATTTAAATTTAAAATCCATATAAAGGAGCGCATTATGCCAAAGAATTCTCCGGTAATTGTAATTTTATTGCTTTTTATGATATTGGTCTCTGCGTGTAAACATAGTTTAAATGAAGAAATTGACTGTTATACTGTCAAAAAGAGTAATTTTATTATCAGTGTTACAGAAACAGGCGAACTGGAGGCAGTAAACTCTAAAATGATATTCGCTCCCCCGATTCCATGGCATATAGTATCTAATCTGAAGATTACGAAAATGGTGGAAGACGGAAAACAGGTGGAAAAGGATGAAGTTTTGATGGAGTTTGATAAATCCGATGTGTTGAAAACCATATCAGATGCTGAAGCTGAACTGGAAATTGCAAAATCCGAGCTCAGGAAAACAAAAGCGAACCATGAATCTCAATTGGACGAACTCGTTACTAATCTCGCAATTGCAAACTTGAATCACAAGATTTCCGAATTAAATCTGAAATTGAAAAAGTATGATGCTGAAGTTGAGAGAAAAAGAATAGAACTTGATCTGGAAAAGGCAACAATTAATCTTGATAAAGCGCAGCAGGAAATAGAGAATAAAAAGAGTATTCAGAAAGAGGAAATCAATACACTTGATCTAAAGGTGCTGCAAGCCCAGAATAAGCTGGATGAAGCTAAGTTAACTATGGAAATGCTTACTGTTAAAGCACCCAATCCCGGGATTGCCATAGTTGAAAAGAACTGGAGAACAGGGGAAAAATTTACAGTTAACGATCAGACCTGGCCCGGGTATCCTCTGGTTGGATTACCGGATCTGAGCCTGATGAGAGTTAAAGTCCCTATCAACGAAGTGGATATCGCCAAAATGGGAATGGACCAGAAAGTAATCGTTAAACTTGATGCGTATCCCGATTCGAGCTACAGCGGTCATGTAACAGATATTGCCACACTTGCGAGGCTCAAAGACAGGGAGTCGAAAGTAAAAGTATTTGATATAATTGCTCTAATGGATGGCAATGATGAAAAACTGATTCCGGGAATGACTGTAAGCTGTGAGATCATCGTAAATAATATCCTCGAGACTATAAGTATTCCGCTTGATGCTCTTTTCAAAAAAGACGGTGAGAACATAGTCTACCTGAAAAATGGAAGCGGATTTGAGCCGCGTAAAGTAAAATTGGGTGAGGAAAATGATAATTTTGTAATAATTGTTGAGGGATTGGTTGAAGGTGATGCTGTGGCACTGGTTGATCCGACAGAAATGTCATTTTAGAAAATTTAAGGTTTAATTGAAGGGTAAATATGAAAAGATATATATTTTATTTTCAGTTATTATTCCTGATCTGTTTTGCCTGCGGCGGTTCTTCAGGAAATAATCATTTTGTCCTGGTTCAGCAGGGCAGGTTTTATTCCACAATAACTGAAACAGGGGAATTAAGGGCAGTTAATTCCAAGTCGGTCTCAGCACCGATGATAAGAGGTTTTTTTGAACAGCCGAAAGTTGTTGAACTTGCAGCTGAAGGCACATATGTCAAAAAAGGGGATGTTATAGGAGAACTTGACAATTCAAAAGTAATGCAGAGGTTGGAGGGCAAAAAACGTGAACTGGCAATTGCGGAATCCGAATTCAATAAGCTTAAAACCTCTCAGCAGAACGAATTAAAAGAGTTAAATGCGTCATTAAAATCAAGTGAAGCGGATCTGAGATCGGTAAAACTGCGGGCTGAAAAGGACAAATTTGAATCTCCGACCAAAAGAGAAATTTCAAAAGTAAGTCTTCAAATAGCTGAAATCAATTATAACAGGACAATTAAAAAGATAGAAAAAACAAAAATAATGCATAATGAGGATAGGCTGATAAATGAACTGAAGCTCTCTCAGATAAAATCGGATATCGAGCAGGCAAAAAAGGCTATCGATGCATATACGCTGAGGGCTCCGGCAAACGGGATGATCGAATATGGTCAAATATGGAGCGGGAGCGGCAGAAGAAAAGTTGCTGTTGGAGACCAGGTATGGTGGGGAGACGGCATAATTTTATTGCCAGACATGAGTCAGATGAAGGTCATAGCGACTGTCAGTGAGATGGATATCGGGAAAGTGCATGTCGGGCAGAAAGCTTATGTAAGGTTAGATGCATTTCCAAAAAAAGCGTTTACCGGTTCGATTATCAGTGTCAGCAATATATCCCGTAAAAAGGACAGGCAGTCAAAGATCAAAGTTTTTGATTTAGTGGTTCTGCTTGATGATGTTGACAAGATATTAAAACCGGGTATGACTGTAAGCTGCGAATTTGTGATTGCAGAATTTAAAGATACTCTTTTCGTCAATAGTAATTGCATCCGGCAGGAGGGAGGAGAGTATTTTGTCTATGTTGAGAATGGGAATGGACCGAAAAAGACTAAGGTAACCGTCGGCCCGAAAAACAGCAAAGAAGCAATGGTAAAAGGGAACCTGAATCCGGGCGACAAAATTTTATTAAAGAACGGACTGGGAGAAATTTAATGAATGTTAAAGAGAATCTTCTGATTGGCATAGAAGGACTGAAAGTCCATAAGCTCCGCTCGGTTTTAACCATGCTCGGTATCATTTTCGGTGTTGCTGCTGTTATTGCAATGCTCGCAATCGGAGAAGGAGCTAAACGAGAAGCACTTGAAAAATTTAAAGCGCTTGGTGTAAATAATATTATCATTCGGGATAAAAAATTAAGTGATAAAGAGCTTGAGGAAATCCGTGCAAAATTCTCCCAGGGACTTTCATTGTCCGATGCTGAATCTATTAAAAACATTGTCCCGACAATTGAAAAAGTCGCTCCGCAATCTGAGCTTGAAGTCGAAGCAAAATATGAGGATAAATCTTCCAAGGTTAATCTTGTAGGTGTAACACCCGCATTTCAGGAGATACTGAATATTGAACCTAAGACCGGTACTTTTTTATCTGAGGACCATTATAACAGGGAACTCCGCGTCTGCATACTTGGCGCTGAGGTAGCAAGTACGCTTTTCCCTGTGGAGGACCCGCTTGGTAAAAAAGTAAAGATCGATGACCAGTGGTTTGAGGTGATCGGCATAATGGGTTCGAAAGCGCTTTTCACAGAAACTGTAGGTGAATTGGCTGCACGTAATTTAAACCAGGATATTTATATCCCGCTATCCTCTATCTTAAGAAGATTCGAAAAAAAGGAAAAGCTCTCAAGCCAGATCGACCAGTTAACTGTAAAGATTCGGAACTCTGATGAACTTGTTGAAAGTGCCGCGGTGATCCGCCGGATTGTAAGCCGCCGCCATTATAATAACGATGATTTTGATATTGTTATTCCGTATGAGCTGCTCAAACAGGAGGAAAAGGAAAGACGGATATACAACCTCGTTTTAAGTTCGATTGCCGCTATTTCACTGCTTGTGGGCGGTATCGGTATTATGAATATCATGCTGGCGACCGTTCTGGAACGTACACGCGAGATCGGTATCCGCCGTGCTGTAGGTGCAAGGAAAAAAGAGATCATGACCCAGTTTTTACTGGAGTCTATCGGGCTCAGCCTTGTTGGCGGGATTATTGGAGTAATACTCGGAATAACAATGTCATTAATAGTCAGCAGTTTTGCTGAGTTTACTACCAAGATCACTCCGTTATCGGTTTTCGTGGCATTTGTAGTATCCGCTGCTGTGGGTATTATATTCGGCACATTCCCAGCCCGCCGTGCTGCAAGCATTGACTGTGTTGATGCACTACGATATGAATAGAAAATTAATAATTAATAATTAATAATTAATAATTAAAATTCATAAGGAAGGTCATGGAAAATTCCATGACTTTTTCTTTTTTGAAGAAGGCAGAGCCAGAACTGTCATTACGAGGCAAGTCCTGATCCCGGTTTACCGGGATCAGGAACTAACAGCCTGTCCCGGTTTACCGGGAAAGCAATCTACCCCCACGAAGTACATAATTCATGAGATTTCCCCGAGTACTCAGGGGGGAGAAAGCCTGTCCCTGGGTATAGGTGTAGGATGTTCCATAGCACCGCGAATGACACGCAGTGTTTTTATTTCTATTATACAAAAGAGTTAAGCCACACACACCTTCGCTGGAATGACGAAGCAGAAAATAACTTGAATTAGATTATGAGATTTACTATTATGGAGTCATTAATAAAGTTCTGAATAAGCCTGATATAAACTATACTTTTCGAGATAAGTCTACACAAATAACAAAAAATTTATAATAATTGTTACTTTTACTTTGATTGAGTCGTCATTAATATATAAATCTCCCTATTAAGGAAAAACCGATATAAAAAACATGGGGTAAAATTTATATCAAATATTCAAACCTATTTAACTAATAATACTAAAATGAAAAGACATCTTTTAAAAATTGTAGTGTTAATCAGTCTTTTTGTATGTTCAGTTCCGTCAAACTCTCAAAATAATCAATTTCATTATGATGTAGGCAGTTTTGAGGTCTATTTATGGGATTTTGGTCTATATAATGGTGATTGGGGTGCCTTTATATATTATCCCAAATACAACAACAATTCTATATATTCCAGTTATGCTGATACCCGAATTTATTATATTGATAATAATGAATATAGACATGTTATCTTAAATCAATTTATGCCTGAATACACTTTAAATATTAAATCTGTGATAGATGATAAAACAGCAGTATCAGACCTTGATACAAGAACAGACTTTTTTGACAGAAACACAGAACAATATAATGATAGACCTTTTATACGAGGATTATTTAATACTTATGGATTTTCCGAAGAATTCAGGAACGATTTTATTATTTTCGAATACATTCTAATTAATGAAGGAATAGATACGGTAAAAGGACTTTGTCTGCACAGAAAATTTTGTGTTGATATCTCACCTGTCGAACAACCAGAAGTAAAACGGTTTTATAAGGATGACCATACAGACTTATTCATAGGTAATGATGCAGGGTTTATTCCTGATGAAAAAATTTATATAGCTTATGCCTACGATGGAGATAGTCCTGACTATTCACCTGATGATGCGGGAGGTCCAAACGGAGAATGTCCCGGTTATTTTGGTACTTGTTCAATTTATTCTCCTGCTACAGAATATGAAAAATATCCTGAGCATACACCGGCTTATTATTTTTGGGGTTATCAAAATATTTACGATAGCGATTACGCGGAAATTATTCAAAAAATGGAGAATAATATTTCTACCTACATGCAAGGTTCAACTTCACCTACTATAGTTGGTTATATTTATATCGGTTGGGGGCCTTATAATATCGCACCTGGAGATACAGCTAAAATTGTATTCGCTTTTGGAGTGGGGGAAGGTTTGGACAACATGGTTGAAAACTTTAAATGGGCGAGGAGGACTTACAGAAGCGGGTGGAAATCGCCCATTCTTGCCTCTCCTGAAGTAACTTACAATAAGAGAAGCAGCGGTATCGAACTGACATGGAATGTTAATGAAATAAATTATATTAATCCGTTTACAGAAAGGTCAGGTTTTTCAGGATATAAAATTTACAAAACTGAATATACTGAAGACTATTTAAGATATATAGATAATATTACCCTTCTTGACACTATACCAAAAGAAGAAATTAATTCAAGCATTATTGAATTTTTAGATACGGATGTTGAAAAAGGTAAGAAATATGTTTACACTGTTGTAAATTACCTTGAAGATACAGACGGTAAATATTACGAAAGTTCAAAGAGACGATGGGTGACTATTGTTGATTATAATGTGCCTGACGAACATATCCTATATCAGAATTACCCAAATCCTTTTAATTCTGGGACTAAGATAAAGTTCGAATTAAAAAAAGAAACTGAAGTAATCCTTAAAATATACAATATCCTCGGTCAAGAAATAAAAACGCTTTTGAACAATCAATTCAATTATGCTGGCCCTCATTCTGTGTTTTGGGATGGCACAAATAATTCAGGTTTTCCGGTCTCCAGCGGTGTTTACATATACAGGTTTAAAGCGGTGGATTTTATACGGTCGAAGAAGCTTGTATTGTTGAAGTGATGTATGTATATATTGTGCTGCTGCCCTGAGACTGTTTGACACTAAGTGATCACTTAGTGAAAACTTAGATACATTTGTTTTTATGGTAGGAGATTCCCGCGTGTCCGCCTCCGGCGTGGATCGGAGTCGGGAATGACACGCTCAATAGTGTCATTGCGAGGCAAGTCCTGATCCCGGTTTACCAGGAAAGCAATCTACCCCCACGAAGTAAAAACTCCATGATATTCCCGCTTCCGTGTGTGTGGCTCAACTCCAAGCCTGTCACCCTGAACTTGGTTCAGGGTCTAAGAAAGGCTTGTTTAGATTTCTCACTACGTTTGAAATGACAATTCCGGACTCTTATCTCTTTCAAAAAAAGAGTTGAGCAACACGCACTTCTGCGGGAATGACATCAATTCGTTTAGTTTTTATTGTTTTTTCACAAAGTGATCACTTTGTGACGGATAGTCTATCTGCGTTTGGAAATTATTGATTTACAAAAAGAGGACATTGCTCAATGTCCTCTCTATTAGTATTTAAGACTTTTATTATAAGGTGGTTTTAAGCACCTTCCGGCATTAAGAGAGGGCATTAATGCCCTCGCATATGTATTTAAAATAATAAGAAATGTATGTTGAAATAATTATACAAAAAAGCGGACATTGAGTAATGTGCGCTTTCTTACAAATACTTTTCTACTTTTGCGTCTAAAATGAAAAAAGACCGGTTAAATTACCGGTCCTTTCTCCCTATCAAACATACCCCCTGCCATATGACATTACATTAGGCTGTTAATAATATAAAAAACATTTTTTCATTTTACCAGTATTTTTTTTATCTGTAGTTAATTTCGTCCGGTAGACTAAATTTCTACATTCCGTATTTCCCGATAATTTCCTGTTTGGTTTTTCCTAAAATATCGTATTTTTTACCGACTTTTGTAAATGCGTCGAGCGCTTTATCGAGATGATGTATTTCATGAGCTGCCGATATCTGCGTCCTTATTCTTGCCTGCCCCTGAGCCACAACCGGAAAAAAGAAACCTATTGCATATATCCCTTCCTCGTAAAGGTCTTTAGCAAAATCCTGCGAAAGTTTTGCATTAAAAAACATTACTGGGACAATTGGAGTGTCACCCTCTTTTATCAATAATCCGGCTTCAGTCAGCCCTTTGCGCCAGTATTCGCTGTTCTTTTCCAGTTTGTCTCTGCGTTCGGTGGTTTCCGAAAGGATTTCTAAAACTCTTAAAACTCCTGATACAACCACCGGAGCTATAGTATTGGAAAACAGGTATGGTCTTGCTTTCTGCCTGCACATTTCAACGATTTCCGCCCTTCCGGAAACACATCCTCCCGATGCTCCGCCGAGAGCTTTACCGAAAGTCGTGGTAATAATATCGATCTTACCTAAAAGACCGTATTTTTCGTGAACGCCTCGTCCTGTTTTACCTATGAATCCGGTTGCATGGGAATCATCAACAAGCAGCATTGCATCATACTTTTTGCACAGGTCTACCATCTCATCCAGTTTTGCAGTATCCCCGTCCATTGAGAATACACCATCGGTAACCACTAGCTTCAGCCGTTTATCCGCATGAAGCTGGAGCTTTTTCTCTAAATGATCCATGTTCGAGTGTTTAATTGTGTCATGTGCGGCGCTGCACAGCCTGATGCCGTCGACCAGTGAAGCATGTACAAGACGGTCGGATATTATTACATCCTCGTTTGTCAGGATCGCTTCAAATACACCGGCATTTGCATCCATACAGGAAGGAAAGAGAATGGTAGCTTCCGTACCCAAAAACTCCGTCATTTTTGATTCCAGCTCATTATGAATATCCTGTGTTCCGCATATAAAGCGGACCGAAGACATTCCGTAACCGCGTTTATCCAGACCTTCATGAGCCGCTTTAATAACTTCCGGGTGGCTGGAAAGACCCAGATAATTGTTGGCACACATATTGATCACTTTTTTTAAATTTGAACCGGAAGGAAATTCAACTTCAATGTCGGCTGCCTGTTCGGAATGTATAAATCTTTCAACCTTAAAAATCCCGGCTTTTTTTATGCCCTCCAGTTGTTCCCGGTATATCGATCTTGTTTTCTCACTAAAACTCATAATTTATCTCCTGAATGAATTGAATTTAAATTTAGTATATATCTTTAATTCGTTTTTTTATGGTATCCGGGTTGATTATCTTTACTATTTATTTAAAAATTCATTTACCAGCAAAACAATACTGTTCACCGTATCAAAAGCTTCCGGGGTTGCCTTTTCATCCGGTATCGAGATGCTGTATTTATTTTCCAGGAATCTTTTCAGAGAGACCATCGAGAATGAATCAACAATTCCTCCTGATATAAGGGGAGAGTCATAAGTGATTTCCTCATCTTCATCTTCTACGTATTCTTCTATTACATATTCTAATACTACATCCTTCATATCGTCCATTTTATGTCTCCTTTATTAAACAGTTATATATATTTTTCATTTAATATTCCGGGTATTTTCTCAGCCTTAGTCTTAGCCTCAGCCTTCCTTCTTCTATTCATCATCCTCGAGTGTGGAAGTATCTCCAGTTTCTTCTCCCCATTCCTTCGCCCTAAGCAGTCTCCTCATTATTTTTCCGCTCCTTGTTTTAGGAAGGGAATCGACATATTCGATTTCCTGAGGCATTGCCAGTGGAGAAAGCTTCTTTCGAATAAAGTTCATAATCTTTAATTCGAGGTCTGCATTTGCCTCAAAACCCGGTTTTAAAGTAACAAAGGCTTTTACAACTTCCATATTAACTTCATCAGGTTTGGCTACAACAGCCGACTCGGCAACAGCTTCATGTTCAAGCAGTGCAGATTCCACTTCAAATGGACTCACAAGGTGTCCTCCGGTATTTATAACATCATCATCTCTGCCTGAGAACCAGAAATAACCCTCATTATCTATACTTGACCTGTCACCAGGGATATACCAGCCATTCTCGAATTTTTTTCTGTAAGTTTCTTCATTGTTCCAGTAACCTCTCATCATCGCAGGCCACCCAGGTTTAAATCCTATTAAACCAATTCTTCCGGGTTCGGTGATAGGTTCAAAAGTTTCCGGATCAAGAACTGCGGCAGTGATACCGGGAAATGATTTCCCCATGGAACCGGGTTTTACCTTCATACCCGGGAAATTCGTGAGCATGATCGAGCCTGTTTCGGTCTGCCAGTAAGTGTCCAGAAATGGTCTGTTGAACACTTTTTCCGACCAGACGACAGCTTCGGCATTAAGAGGTTCTCCTACACTTGCAAGATGCCTCAGAGAAGACAGATCATACTGTCTGACAATTTCTTCACCTGCTTTCATCAACGACCGGATCGCGGTAGGTGCTGAATACCATACGGTTATCCTGTTTTTTTCAATAAATTTATACCATGTATCCGCAGAAAAACCGGCATCGAGAACACATTGTGTGATACCCATGCTCCATGGACCGATTATACCGTAAGAGGTCCCTGTTACCCATCCCGGGTCGGCAGTACACCAGTATATGTCCTCATCCCTCAGGTCCAGGACCCATTTTGTGGTAAGATATTGTGAAATTAGTGAATAATGGACATTCTGTACTCCTTTAGGCTGTCCGGTGGTACCGGATGTATAATGAAGAACTGACGGCGACTCTGCCTTTGCAGGATAAATTTCCAGGTCTTCGACAGGTTCAGCCTCGGCAAGGGAGAATGTTATTTCCCTTTCCTGTAGCAGCTTTTTTCCGTCATGATCCACGATAATGATATATTCGAGAAAAGGCAGCCTGTCTATGATTTTTCTGACCTTTGAAACATGCTTTCTCTGGGTAATAATTGCCCTCGTTTGCGCATTTTCCAGCCTGACGAATAGTGATTCATCTCCAAATGCAGAAAACAGAGGCTGTGCAATGGCTCCGATCTTTAAAATACCTAAAAATCCCAGGTAAAGCTCAGGTATCCTGTCCATAAACAGGCAGACCCGGTCTTCTTCTTTTACACCGGTGTTTCTTAGAAAATCGCCAATTGTATTACTGGCAAGCCTGACATCATTAAAAGTGTAACTTTTTTCAATCCCTCCGTGTCCTTCCCAGATCAGCGCAGTTTTTTCAGATTTTCCCATTTTACATACTCTGTCGGAACAATACCAGCCGATATTTATAACGTCACCATTATTGTAACCAAGTTCACTCTCCGATATTGACCATTTAAAATCCTTAATTATTTCATCATATGAACCGATATTTGACATTTGCTTCTCCCTGTTTATTCTACTCCGGGTTTGATTAATGAAAAAGGATAGTAAGTTAAAAAAAAATACTTTTTATAACAAGAAATATTGTGAAAATATTAACAAATATTGTGATTTTTATCACTTAATGAAGATTTTCGAAGTGAAGGGAAAAAATGAATGTCAGCGGTCTTCTGTATCCTCAAGCTCCAAAACAACCAGGGCGGCAGCAAATTTATCTGTAATTGCCAGAGTGATACATGTCTTTTTTATCAGATTATTGTTAATAAAATCTTTTGCTTTTCCGGATACCCTCAGGCTTAATGTTTTTTCATTTTCCTGGAATGTCTCTATCTCTTTAAATGTCATTCCATAGCGCCATCCGGTACCCAGTGCCTTGAAAAAAGCTTCTTTTGCACTAAAACATCCGGCGAAGTACTTTGCCGGATTGTCAAAGGATTCTCCGGTCTCGATTTCCAGTGAAGTATATATTTTTTCTTTGAAACCGTTGTCTTTTGAGAGTTCGCGTGAAATCCTGTCTATTTCTATTATATCAATTCCTATTCCAAATATCAAATTTGTTTCCTGTTTTAATAAATTTATCAATTGCAAAGTCAATATGCTCTTTTGTATGCATTGCACTGATCTGAACTCTGATTCTGGACTTCCCTTTAGGCACCACAGGATAGGAAAATCCAATAACATAAATACCTTCTTTCAACATTTCACCGGCAAAATCACGAGCGAGTTTTGCATCGTCCGGCAGATGACCGAATAATATAGGGACAATGGGGTGATTACCCGGCACGATCTTAAAACCGGAGTCTTCAATGCCTTTTCTGAAATATTTTGTGTTTTCCTCAAGTTTGTCTCTTAATTCTGTGGTATTTGAGAGCATATCGAGTACTTCCAGGGTTGTACCGGCGATAATCGGGGCGAGAGAATTTGAAAAGAGATAAGGCCGGGATTTCTGTCTTAAATATTCAATTATTTCTTTTCTTCCGGATACGCATCCCCCGGATGCTCCTCCCAGGGCTTTGCCGAAAGTTGTGGTAATTATATCCACTCTTCCTACGGCTCCGCAGTGTTCATGGCTTCCTCTTCCCGATTGTCCTATAAAACCTGTAGCATGGGAGTCATCGACCAGGACCATTGCGTCGTATTTATCTGCAAGGTCACAAATTTCATCTACTTTAGCAATAATGCCGTCCATAGAGAATACACCGTCAGTCGCAATGATCTTATATTTTGAATCCGCCGCTTCCTTGATCTTGTCTTCAAGGTCGCTCATGTTATTGTTTTTATACCTGAAACGTTTTGCTTTGCATAACCTGACGCCATCGATAATTGAAGCATGATTAAGTTCGTCTGAGATTATTGCACAATCTTCATTAAGCAGCGGTTCAAATACTCCGCCGTTTGCATCGTAACATGAGGAATATAATAAAGTGTCTTCTGTACTCAGGAATTCGCTCAATTTTTTTTCTAATTCCTTATGAACCTGTTGAGTACCGCAAATGAATCTTACAGATGATAAACCATAGCCCCATTTTTTGCAGACTTTTTCAGCGGCAGAAATGACTCTTGGATCAGTTGAAAGACCAAGATAATTATTAGCACAAAAATTTAAGACTTTTAATCCTTTGTCGGTTTCAATCTGGACACCCTGCTGAGAAGTTAATACCCTTTCTTCTTTGTATAAACCGGCATTTTTAATAGTTTCCAATTCAGTTAAAAGAAACCTTTTAAATTTACCGTACATGAGATTCCCCCCGTTTTTTATGATGTTCTGTTTACCCTAAGGGAACAAGACGACCTTACCGCATTTCTGAGGAAAAGTCCGCATAAGGTCAAATCCCTTTTCGAAGTCCTCCAGTTTGAGCTTATGGGTGACAACGGGCGAGATATCCAGCTTTTTTGAAGCAAGAAGATTTCTTACTTTGAACCAGGTATCAAACATTAGCCGCCCGTTGATACCATAAACGGTAACCCCCTTAAAAATTACTGCATTATTTATATCGAGTTCAACAGGTTTTGCAGCAATACCGAATGCTGAAAATCTGCCTCCTTTCCTGACCAGTTGAAATCCCTGTGTGATTGTTTCCTGTGCACCTGCCATTTCGAGTACAACATCTACACCAACGCCGTCAGTTTTGTCCAGTATTATTTCAACAGTATTGTCTGTTTTATTATTCAGTACAAGGTCTGCACCCATTTTTTTTGCGATCTCCAGCCTGTAAGGGCTTAAACCTACGACGTAAACCTGTGATGCTCCTGCCACTTTACAGACACCCGCTGCAAAAAGGGAGGTGGGTCCGTCTCCCATAATCAGGACAGTTTTTCCGGTAACCGGTTCCACAAGTGAGCAGTAAACTGCATTTCCCAAAGGTTCCTGAACACTTGCGAATTCAAATGGGATGCTTTTGTCATTTACCCAGCAGACGATCTCCGGAACGACAGCATATTCGGCAAAACATCCGTTGGTGTCGAGGCTCAGTATTTTCAGGTTTCCGCAGATATGCATCTGTCCTGTCAGGCACTGAATACAGCTCTGGCAGGGGATATGGGTTTCTGCAGATATGAGATCTCCCGCCTTGATCTTTTTTACATTATTTCCCACTTCAACAACTTCACCTGCGAATTCATGCCCCATTATTCTGGGAAAAGTTTTGACCCTGCTTTGAGCCCAATTGTCCCAATTATAAATATGGACATCACTGCCGCAAATCGATGTTGCCTTAACTTTAACAAGGACTTCATCCTCTCTGACCTCCGGAATAGCCGTTTCAATTAGTTCTGCTCCGGGTGAACTTTTCGTTTTTGCAACTGCTTTCATTTTTTCAGACATTAATCCCTCCGGGGAAATTGTACCTGTATTATGCGTTTGGGTTATAACTTATTAATATTCATGTAGTTAGATATGCTGATTTTAAAATTTAATATTAACATAAAAATATCATTTAATCAAGATATTTTTATTTCCTTATTGGACTACCCCCATTTTTTAATAATGGCTGTAATTCCGGGGACCCGAGTGCTGGGGAGAATCTCCTGCCACGGCATAAATGTCATTGCGATCCCGGTTTACCGGGAGAAGCAATCTACTACCACAAAGACAAATCCTAAAATCCCGGCAGATTACTACGTCGCTTCGCTCCTCGTCCCGCAGATGGCGGGATCCACCTCTGGCGGATAATGACATCTTCGCTTCAATTATTTTTCATGTCTATATTTCCCATAAGTATTTACATTATCAATAAGATATACCTTATAACCATGTAAATTTTGGGGGTTGTCCAAATTTTTCTTTCCATACTGAACCTTTTCAATTTTTTAATTATTCCAATTTTTGATAGAGTAGATACTTGTTCTACCTTTATTTCTTGATGTATTTTAAGACCATTTATCCGTGTTCTCAGGATGGAACATTCTTGTTAATGTTAAAAAGAAGTACTTATCCGTCATTCCAGCCTGCGGGCGTGTTTCCCAACTCGTTTTTCAAAGCGATTAAAGTGCAGAACTGTCATTCCGTCCAGAATGTTCGGGATCGGAATCTTCTCTTCTATTTATGAGATCCTATCACGAAGTGATCACTTTGTGCTACGAAGTAGTCCCTTTGTGAAAAAACTGTAAAAAACATGTACAGAGGTGTTATTACGAAGGAGTCTCGATGTGTCGGAATGGCTGAAGTAATCTCATAACTAAATTAATGACAATACCTTATCGGTGAGATTGCTCGGGGAAGTCACTACCTTTTGCGCGACGAGTACGCAATCCTACTGTTCGAAGCTGTTTGCAGTGAGATTCTTCACTGCGTTCAGAATGACGTTAAGGACCTCAACTTCTGTGTTATTCCAGTACCGGTTTACCTGGAGAAAAATCCCTATTTAATAATTGCCGGACACAAGTGTAAAAAAAAGAAAAAATTTAAAATAAAATCATTTGACAACGGAAAATATTTTTTTTAACTTTCTTATGGTAACTACTACTAACTTGATTCTCCTGAAGTTTATAATTTTATATGTGCTAGAACTCTCGTTTGTGAGCTAATTTTATTTTATTATGTAATAGGAGATTCCAATTATGTTAAAGGTCTTTATTGTCCCCCATACTCATTGGGACAGGGCTTGGTATCTTCCTTTTCAGGATTACAGGATGAAACTTGTCGAAATGATCGATTACCTTGTCGATATACTCGAGAAGGATCCGGAATACAAGTCTTTTATGCTTGATGGTCAGACAATTTTACTCGAGGATTACCTCGCTGTAAAACCCTATATGAAGGAAAAACTGAAAGAGCTTGTAGAAAAGAAGAGGATCTTTATAGGCCCCTGGTATGTTTTGGCAGATGAATTTATTGTAAGCGGTGAGGCGCTGTTAAGAAACCTTCTGATAGGGCGCAAAGTTTCAAAAGAATTTGGTGAACCCCTGAATGCCGGGTATATTCCGGATTCATTCGGTCATATTGAACAGCTTCCCCAGATATTAAAGGGATTTGGCCTTCCTACTGTCGTTTTTTCCAGAGGAATGGGTGATGAAGCCGAGCAGTTGGGAACTGAATTTGTCTGGAAAACCCCGGACGGTACAGAAATACTTGCACTATACCAGTTCAGGCACTATGTGAACGGGGCGAACCTCGGCTATGGAAAAGTTTTCTCAAATGTTGATCCCGCTGATTTCAGTTTTGATAAAGCTTTAAAACAGATAAGAGAGGAAGTGGATGAGTTGAGCCCCCACCTGCGCACAAACAATGTGATCATTTATAACGGATTTGACCACCAGTTCCCGCAGCCGGAGCTCCCGGAGATCATTAAAAAGGCGAATAAGAAATTTAATGATATGACAGTTATACACGGATCAATTGAAGAATACCAGGAAACCGTTATATCCGATGATCCGATCCTGGAATCGATTTCAGGTGAGTTAACTTACGGTAAAAACACTTCTATTCTGCAGGGAGTATATTCAACCCGAGTTTATTTGAAACTTTTTAATGATAAAATAGAAAATACGTATGAGAAATATGTAGAACCGATATCTGCGTTTGCATGGGTTAACGGTTCTGAATACCCGTATGATTTCCTGATAAAAGGATGGAAAACGCTTTTGAAAAATCATCCTCATGATGATATATGCGGCTGCGGCATTGACCAGATCCACAGGGAAATGCAGCCGAGATTTCAGCAGTCCCTGCAGATCGCCAACAGGCTGCTCAGGAATTCGATAAGTGATCTTGGAAAAGGTATTAATACATCTTCTCTGAAAGGTGATCCGTTTGTTATTTTTAATCCGCATAACTGGGAAATAACGGATGTGTTAAGAGCGAAAGTGCGATTTAAAAGAACAAAACCGGATAACGAATTTGTATACAGGATCGTTGACTCCGAAGGGAACGAGGTGGAATACCTGAAATTGAAATCAGATAAACGGACGGTTGTCGATCTGAATTATTTTGAGGATGTTGTAGAAGATGACATTATTTTAAAGGCAAAAAATATTCCGCCCTGCGGTTACCGGGTATTCGATATTTTTGAAGGAGAACCCGAAGCACTTGAAACCGACCTTAAGCTAATATCAGACGGAGCAGAAAACAAATTTCTTTCCCTGAGAATAAAAAAGGACGGTTCATTAAGTATTCTCGATAAGAAAACAGGTAAAATCTTTGAAGGATTAAATCTGTTTGAAGATTCAGAAGATGCCGGTGATGAATATAATTATTCTCCAATAAAAAATTCGATTAAATTTTACTCGAATCTGAGCAATGTGAAAATGCGTCTGCAGTCGTTTAATCAGCTTGAGGCGATCTTCAAAGTAACTTCAGAGCTTGCAATACCTGCGTCACTATCGATGGACAGGAAATCCAGAAGCAACAAAATTGTCATATGCCCGGTTACCTCATATATATCACTGAAATCCGAATCCCGGAAAATAGATATCCGTACCGAGGTTGCGAACAAGGCAAAAGATCACAGGATAAGGGTTTCTTTCCCCGCTAATGTTTCTGTCCAGAAAGCATTTGCCGGGGGTCATTTTACCGTACTTGAAAGGGACATTGACATCCCCGTAAAAAAAGACTGGGCGGAGTCCCCCTCGCCGACAAAGAATTTTCACAAGTTCGTGGATATCAATAACGGGAAATTCGGTTTATGTGTTGCTGCAAGAGGATTAAGAGAATATGAGATGGTCCCCCATAAGAACAAACACGCAATTATGATCACACTCCTGCGGTCAGTCGGATGGCTTTCAAGGGACGACCTTATGACAAGGAAAGGACATGCGGGACCCGCTATCCCCACACCGGAAGCTCAGTGTCTTGGCGATTATCATTTTCATTATTCAATAATTCCTCATGACGGTGACCTGTTCGAATCGAAAAGCTATCAGCTGGCTTTTCAGTCCTGTTCGCCTATCATAACCAAGAACATTGACAAGTCTGATGGTGAACTGCCGCTGGACCTGAGTTTTGTCAGAGTTGAACCTGAGGAACTGGTTGTAAGCACAATTAAAAGAGCTGAAAATGATGAAGCTCTTATTGTCAGGTTTTACAATATATCGAACAGGAAACTCAAAGGGAAGATCACATTTTACAAAGACCTGAAAAAAATTGAGAATGTCGATCTTAAAGAAGATAAAATTGAAGAATTAAGTATAAATAAAGGTAATTCTGTAAATCTTTATGTTCCCAATAAAAGGATCGTTACATTAAAAGCCTGGTTTTAAGCGTTCAATTTTTATAAAATTTTTTAAATTAGAATATCAGGTTTTTTTCTTTACCAGCTTTACGATAACTTCCATTTCATCGCCGAGTTTGAATATCTTGCTGACACTCCCGCCTGAATGGTAGAGTTTCTGTATATCCTTTTCAGTCCCGACGTGAAAGACTTCCTGTCCTTTCTTGTCATAAAAGTAGGCATATTTCGGGTCTTTTTTAGATGAAGACTGAGATTTCTTATCGGATTTTTTTGACATTTCTTTCCTCCTTATTATTATCTCTATCTGTGGGGACTTGTTTGTCCATTTTCTTTTCAAAGATGCAATTCTGTCAGGATGCCTTGTGAGCGCCTTCTGATATTGTTTGCATTTACCGGAATCCTTACAATCGAAGCAGGACTCGATGTTTATAAGTTTTTCCTGTCCCCAGCAGAATACTTCCATATCTCCTCAAAATTTAAAGATTCAATTTAACAAATTTAGGCCAATTTCCCAATTTATTCTTTGGAAAACCAGTTTTTACTTGATATTGCGTCAAATACTGTTATTCCCGAGTTGCAGACTGTGTGAAAATGCAGGATTTTATATAATTTTAATATTTTTACTGTCATAGCGAGGCGCGTAGCAACGAAGCAATCTCACCGCTGAGGTATTATTATTAAATATATTATGAGATTGTTTCAGTCATCCCTATCTCAACTCTTGGGATGGAACTCCTTCATGATACGTTTGTACTTATTTTTATACCGTTTTCACACAGTCTGTTGATTGAGAATCTGTAATTAATAGCCACGCCCATCCTATATTCCCCCGAGAACTTGGGGGAGAAGAATCTTATCGTCAGTTTCTCCGAACAGTGAGATTGCTTCGATGTCCCTCCCGCTTAGCGGGATCGGGACGCTTCGCAATGATAGTAAAAATAAATTTTTGTTTTTACCGGACAGTTCTGTTCGCTCTAAACCAATTACAAAAATAAAAAATAATATTTACCTTTTGAATTTTTTTTCGTCTATATTATTAGAAGGGCTTATTTTTCGTAATTAACCCGGGTGAAGAAAAAAATGCAAGGGGTATTAAAACTCTTCCGAAGGTTTTTCTCATCTAATAGGCTGATTTCATCCCTGTTTATTTTTATAACTTTATTCAATTTTTGTTCTGATCTGTATGGACCAACAGGCGAAAATAATTTGCCTGCTAATCCGGCTATAATAACATATGATAAAGAAAGGAAAGACAAATTTTATGAAAAATGGGATCAATTTTTATCTGAATATGAGTGCAGAGGATTAGAAATGATATTCAATCCAAATATAATATCTTCATATTTGGGTAATGTGTATATAACTGATAAAGATAAACCGAGAATATTTAGAGATACATTATCATGTACTGATACCGCAGTGGTTTTTAATAGAATAACCCATTTTGTTGATAAGTGGGAAGATCTCTTTGGTTGTGATGCAAATAACCTGGAGATTGAAGAGATTTCATTTGGTGATGAAGGATCGATCAATGTTCGTTTTATTCAGAAAAAAATCAATGGAATCCCTGTTAACATATTATATGACAGAAGTTTATATATAAGTTTAGACTGTTACGGCTTTTTATCAGGAATAAGGAATGATCTCATTCCTGATGTATACCTTGAAATTCCCCCTTACTTTAATAAGGAAAAAATACTTGAAAATATTACTTCTCAAGCCGTTTATGGTGAATGGTCTCAATTATATATATTAAATGAGAATGACAACTTTCGATTTAAGGATGGTTACTCTGTTTTAACTAAATATGAAGGTAATGCTATATTAATTTATGTGGTTAAAGCTGTCGAATATTTACAAAATGTGGATTATAGAGAAGAGCCATGGATCCCTTTTACAATTTACTGTCATCCATTAACCGGGGAAATTATGTATGTAGGGTGGTGATTCTCTTTTGTTTGATAATGATAAAACCGATTTTTGAAGCATGAAAATTTTTTACAAAATTACCGACAAATTTTTTGAAACAATGTTTGATAATATTGTATTGTCTGTGGTTTTGTTTTGTTTTTTGAGCTGTTCAAATATCAATGGAACTGAAGATAAGGAATATTTTGAGAATCCTTTCCAGCTAAAAGCCAGTGGCGAAATAAACCTCATAGTACAGGAAAGATTTACAGATTTTTTAAGTGCCTATAATATTCCTGATAATTATAAAGGGAACTTTCGTTTTGATCCGGTAACATTTTATTTTGAATCATCACATTTTAATGATTATAAACCTGTTATTTTTAATGAGGAGTTTAATCCAGAAAACAAAGAAATACTTGAAGACAGATTGATTGATTTTTTATTTGAATGGAGTGACCTTTTTGGTTCAGTTAATGCAAATTTTAGAGTATATAGCAGTGAATATTACGAGGAGGATAAACAATTCAGAATTAATTTCAGGCAGTATGGGATAGGGGGAAGGGAAGTTCCTTTCATAGACCAGCCCGGTATCATATTTTCAATCAAAGAAACCGGCGAATTATCGGGATTCTGGAATACTATTTTTTTAAATGACTATCCTGAATTTCCAAAAGAATGTAATATGGATAAAATTATGAAAAGTATAATCGGGCACTCTATTAATAATATGCACAGCTACAACACATTTAAAATAAATACAGGAAACCTGCATAAAATAAGAGATGGATTTGAAATACATATTGAAAGAAAAGAAACCTTTTATAATATGTATTTTCTCAAGGGAATTGAAGTCAAGGACACTGGCAATTCAATATGGGGATTTGTCATTTACTGCCACCCTGAAACGGGGGAGATAATTTATGTCAAGAAGAAATATTATCCTTAATTTAACACTATTTCTTGTTTTCTCCTGTTCAAAACGGTCATTGGACCTTAATGAAGAATATTCCTACTCAAATAATCCGGTCAAGATCGTTTTCAGTGAGTACCGGGATGAACAGATCCGGGAAAAATGGTCTGAATTTCTTACTCAGCATAATATGTCTCAGGACGGTTATGTTACAATGGATTTTAATCCGGTGACATCGTATATCGATGACATACATTTCTGGGCGACTCAGCCGCGCATCATTTCTGATACTCTTATTGCTTATGACCGGGACGCAGTTATCGAGAAAGTACTGGAATTCCTGGATACATGGAAAGGCTTGTTCGGAACGGGAGCGGAAAGTCTTATTATGTATAAATTCGAATACCGGTCAGATTTTCGTTTATTTACTATAAGTTTTATTCAAAAAAAACTGAACGGTCAGGATGTTTCCTTTATACTTAATCCCGAGATAGTAATTGGTGTGACCGATTCAGGTAATTTCAGGTATTTGTATAATTCCCTTGTTCCCGACCTTGGTCTTACCGTTCCTGACAGGTATGACCATGATAAAATACTGTCAAATATTATCGGGTATTCTTATGTGTATCCGCCGAATTCAGGCGAAGTAGTGCGGGTCTTTACTGAGGATGACCGGTACGAGGTTAGCGAGAATTTTAATGTATATGTTGAGAGAACGGAATTAGAATATTATGTATATTTTTTAAAATGCGTAAATGTTATTGAACAGGACGGCTCGAGTACCTATTCAGTATACTGCCACCCTGAAACGGGGGAGATAGTGTTAATAAATTCTAATTAAAAATTGTTTTCAAAAATGATCCTTAAAAGGAGACTCTCTTGAAAAAGATCATTATTTGTATATTATTTTTGTTGATTTTTTCCTGCTCGGATATTTTCTCACCCGGAGAAAATATAAACACCTCTTCTAATCCTGTGATTACTGCTTTTGATCCAAGAATTGATAATAATATCAAAGAGCGATGGGCTGAGTTCCTGACTTTATATAACGCAGAACCTGATACTGAAAAAACACGCTTCATAAAATCAACTTCATACTTGACTTATGCAAAATTTAATAACAATCTTCCTGTAGTTATTACCGATCCCGCGGTATTATTAAACCAGACTGAGTTAATTGACGAAATTCTTGAATTTTATGAGAAATGGCAGGACCTGTTCGGCTGCTCAGTTGAAAACCTGGAGTTGTATAATATCTTTAGATACAGCGATACAGGATCTTTCTATATGCGTTTTATCCAGAAAAGGTTAAATAAAATAGATTGCGTGTTTGTTCTTATACAGTCTATTGAGTTCTATATAAGTTCATCCGGGCAATTGACCAGAATAATATCTTCTCTTATTCCCGATGTTGAAATAGATATTCCTGATAATGCATTTTTGAGCCGCATGATCAACAATACAATTGGTCATACTTTTGAAATAAATGCCCCACTCTGGTCTTCTTTTCCGTACCCGGAGAAACATACTTTCTCAATTAATGACAGTTTTGAATTAAAGGACGGCTTTGAACTATTTGTAGATTATGAAGAAAATTATTTCCTGACCTATTATTTAAAAGGAATTGTATTTTCATGGGTCGAACGTGGATTTACAATTAAATGTACTATTTATTACCACCCTGAAACGGGGGAAATTATACATATTAAAATTCTGTAAAATTTAAAAAATATGTATTATCTAAAATATTTAAAATTCTTATCATTAGCGGTCTTAATTATACATAATTGTTCCCTTACAGGAACTGATGAAAAAAGTACAACAGCCAATCCCGTGATCATATCCTACAACTGGGAAAAAGAAAATCAGATTCAGGATAGATGGGAACAATTTCTGGATTTTTATAATGCTGCGACAATGGACAAGGGTACAATTTTCATGAAGCCTACATCCTATTTAATGCAAACTTATTTTGAAAATAATTTACCAAAAATTATTCCGGATTCAATTACAAGCTCGAATAAGGAAGATTTTATCCCTGACCTGTTAGGATTTTATGAAAAGTGGCAGGATCTGTTTGGGTGTAAAGTGGAGAATCTGGAATTTGAACGTCTGGACGACTACAGCCTTTATGGGAATTATTTTAATTATAGATTTGAACAGGTAAAACTTAATAATAGGAGAGTAAAATTTGTTTACAGACGATGGATCAGATTTAGAGTAAATACAAATGGTGAATTGTTGCAGATCGTTTCTGCATTATATCCGGATGTGGAAATTGAAAAACCTGAAAAAGCATATATTCATAATATGATTCACAGCACGATGGGATATAAACATAAATTTCATTTATCAGGCAGCTCTATTATGTATCCTGATCATGAGTTCACCTCAAAAGACAGTTACAATATAAAAGACGATTTTGAAATATATTTACAATATACCGAAAATAAGGCATATGTTTACTATTTGAAAGGAATCAAATATTATTGGATTGAAGATGACCATAATTATAAATGTACAATTTACTATCATCCGGAAACAACAGAAAAAATACTTGTGAGTATTTATTAAGATAACACTCTAAAAACAATAAAATAATATGATTTGTGTAAAAATCATAAAATATTTCCTTTTGATTCATTTGACCTTCTTTTCATGTTCCTTGACCGGTTCGGATGATACAGTTTATTCAAAAAACCCTTATATTATTTCCTACAACTGGGAAAGGGACGAAAAAATACAGGAAAAGTGGGACAGTTTTTTAACTGAATATAATAACCTGAATACCCTGTGGGACCTCGATTTCAATCCTGCATCTTCGTACCTTGAAAAAGCAAGCTTTCAGAGACCATATCCCATAGTGTTCAGCGAGGGGCTTAATTTGAATGATGAGAATGACTGCATTGAAAGAGCATTGCAGTTTTATACAGAATGGGAAGACCTGTTCGGGTGCAGTGCGCAGAATCTTGAATTTTACAATTCTAATATAAGTAATGATTGGGATGAATTCAGTGTAAGGTTCATTCAGACCGGTATAAACGGAAAACACTGGGATTTTGTGAGCCGGCATATTCTTTATTTATGTTTCTCCGGAGAAGGCAGAATAAAAAGTATTCAGTCCGGTCTGATCCCGGATATAAAAATTGAAAAACCTGTACAGTTTGATAAAGATAAAATTATGAGTAATATCATCGGTTATACGTATACATATCATGACTTTACAGGTGAAAAAGAACATACTTACAGCAGGGATGATACTTATAATTTCAAACATGAATACGAAATATATGATAAGACCGATGGACTTCAAATATTTATCTACGCTTTAAAAGGTGTAGATGCAGGGCTTGTCACTTTTTACTGCCACCCCGAAACGGGGGCAATAGTATTTATTCAACAAAATATGATTTTTTGAGGTTTTATCTTATTCTGTACTTCAAATATAAAAAATTTTACAAGCCATATTAATGTTTCTATGATAAAGTAGGGGCGAAGCATTTTATATGAATAACCTCCTTTAAAAAAGAATTATTACTTTAAAAATGCTTCGCCCTTACACTATGTGATTTTCAAAAATTTTGGTCAAATTTCATCTCTAATTTACCCTCCAAATTAAAAATTGACTTTTTTTCTTAATTTTAGTACTTTTCTTTGATACATTTTGGGGATTTTATGAAAAGACTGTTTTATGGTTTAATCATTTTATTTACAATCATTTATCCTACATCCGGCATTTTAATATCTTCGTCTCACAATCCGGTCGCTGCAAAAAACGGAATGGTTGTTTCTACACATGAACTTGCGTCACAAGCGGGAATTGAGATACTTAAGAATGGCGGCAATGCAGTTGATGCGGCGGTTGCGGTCGGTTATGCACTTGCCGTTACCTTCCCTGCCGCAGGCAATATCGGCGGCGGCGGATTTATGGTTATCAGGTTTAAAGACGGCAGCAAAACTGCGGTCGACTACAGGGAAAAAGCCCCTGGCTCTGCTCATGAGAAGATGTACCTGGATGAAAACGGTGAGGTAATAGAGGACGCCAGTACTTTGGGGTATCTTGCCTCGGGAGTTCCGGGAGCAGTTGCCGGAATGAACCTTGCCCTCGAAAAATACGGCACAATGTCTTTAGAAGAGGTTTTGAAACCTGCTGTCAGGCTTGCAGAGAAGGGTTTTAAAGTGTCGTGGGGATTTGCAAAGTCACTGAATGCGCATAAAGAAGACTTTGTTAAATTTCCGGAATCCGCAAAAATCTTCACCAAACAGGACGGTGGGGATTTTGAATTCGGCGATATGTTTATACAGAAAGACCTTGCCAAAACATTAAAATTAATTGCTGAAAAAGGGAATGACGGTTTTTATAAAGGAAAAACCGCTCAACTCATAGAAAAACAAATGAAATCGAACGGCGGCAGCATTACTGCTGAGGACCTCGAAGACTATGAGGCTGAAATCAGAAAACCAATAGAATTTGATTACAGGGGGTATAATATAATTTCAATGTCCCCGCCCAGTTCCGGGGGTGTCGCTATAGCCCAACTATTAAATATCGTTGAAGAATATGATATTGGAAGCCTGGGACATAACTCATCGAAAACCATACATCTTCTGACAGAAGCTGAACGAAGGGTTTATGCAGACAGGGCTGAATATCTCGGGGACCCGGATTATGTAAATATTCCTGTAGAAGGATTGATATCTAAGGAATATGCTGCAAAGCTCCGTAAATCAATTAAAACAGACCTTGCTTCAGACAGCAGGGAAATATCACACGGCAAACCCGCTGGGTATGAAAGCGAGGAGACAACCCACTATTCTGTTGTAGATAGATGGGGTAATGCTGTGGCAACTACAACCACGCTTAACGGCGGGTACGGTTCTCATGTAGTAATTGATGGTGCGGGATTTTTGTTGAACAACGAAATGGACGATTTCAGTATAAAACCGGGGTATCCTAATATTTACGGTCTTATCGGAGGGTATGCAAATTCCATTCAGCCGGGTAAAAGGATGCTGAGCAGTATGACGCCAACCATCGTAGAAAAAGACGGAGAACTTTTTATGGTAACCGGTACACCGGGAGGCGCTACAATAATCACAACTGTTTTCCAGGTGATAATGAATGTTATAGACCATAAAATGAACATACAGGATGCCGTTAATGCGGTGCGGATACATCATCAATGGTTCCCGGACAGGATACAGCCCGAAAGAAAGGGGCTGCCTGTTGATGTTATTGAAAATCTTAGAAAAATGGGGCATGAAGTGAAGGAAAGAGGTTCAATCGGCGATGCCCATTCGATCCTGTATGACGCTAAGAATAAGCTTTTATTCGGCGCTGCTGATCCGCGGCTCGAGGGAAAAGCGGCAGGTTATTAATATGAGTGAAAAACAACAATATATCATTATTTTTATAACTGCCCCTTCTCATGAAGAAGCGGAAAAAATTGCTTTCAAACTGGTCGAAGAAAGACTGGCGGCATGTGTGAATATTATTCCCGGGATAAAGTCAGTTTATATCTGGAAAGAGGAACTCTGCAGAGATGATGAATACCTGCTGGTGGTAAAAAGTACTAAGGGTAAATTCAAAGATATTGAAAAAGAAGTAAAAGAACTGCACAGTTATGAAGTCCCGGAGATAATTTCATTCGGGATCGATCAGGGTAGCAGGGAATATTTAAACTGGATAAATGAAGTGGTGAGTGATAAGGCTTAATTAGGGAGCTAAGTTTGAACTCGGTTTTTTTGGTATTGGCAGCAGTTGTTTTTTTCATTTTGGGATACAGGTTTTACTCGAAATATATATCCGCAAAACTCGGTATAGACAACAGCCGTGAAACGCCGGCGCATACAAACAGGGACGGGGTCGACTATCTCCCCGCGAAAGCTCCTGTGCTGCTTGGTCATCATTTCGCATCTATTGCCGGCGCTGCACCTATTATCGGTCCTGTTGTTGCGGCTACCTACGGCTGGATACCTGTTTACCTGTGGATAATAATCGGCGGAATATTTATCGGTGCGGTTCACGATTTTGTTTCCCTGACCGCTTCAATTCGGCATCAGGGCAGATCGATCGGTGAAGTGATCGAGGAAAAACTCGGATCATTCGGAAAAAAACTATTCCTGATATTTGCCTGGGCAACCTTAATACTGGTTATTGCAGCTTTTACCATAATAGTGGCAAGAACTTTCAACAGAATACCTGAAGCCGGGACTGCCTCTATACTGTTTATTATCCTTGCAGTAGTCTTTGGATTTGGAGTTTACAGGAGGAATATCCCTCTTGGTGCCGCATCAGTTATCGGGGTAGCACTCCTGGGATTCTGTATATATCTTGGTGTTTTGTTTCCGCTGCAGCTTTCTATCTCTTCATGGACGTACCTGTTACTCGGATATGTTATTATTGCGTCGGTTGTACCGGTATGGATTCTCCTGCAGCCGAGAGATTATCTGAATTCATTTTTGCTGTATGTCCTTATCGCAGGTGCTTTTATTGGGATTTTTATCCTGCGTCCCTCAATTCAGTATGTAGGTTATACCGGTTTTAACCAGAATTTAGGCTATCTATTCCCGATCCTGTTCGTTACAGTTGCCTGTGGAGCAATATCGGGTTTTCATTCACTTGTAGCTTCCGGTACGACCTCTAAGCAATTGAATAAAGAAAGCGATGCGCGTGTAATCGGTTATGGAGGCATGTTGATCGAAAGCCTGCTGGCGGTGATCTCTATCATCACGGTAATAATTCTGACAAAAAGCCGGTATGCGGAGCTTAGTTCAAATCCCGTTGGTCTTTTTTCCGAGGGAGTTGCGTCGTTCTTTAACAGTTTTGGAGTTCCGCATAGAGTAGGAGTTATATTCACCTCCCTGGCTGTATCAGCCTTTGCTTTGACCACACTTGATACAGCTACACGCCTTGGAAGGTATACTTTCCAGGAGTTTTTTTCGAAAAGAGGTGAAGCAAAGAGTTCAATTTTGGGCAGTAACAGGTATATTGCAACTGTAATTACTGTTGCAGCGGCATCTGTCCTGGCACTATCCGGGAAATGGCAGGTTATCTGGCCGCTGTTCGGATCGGCAAACCAGCTCCTGGCGGCATTGGCGCTGCTTGCCGTTACGATCTGGCTTTCAGGTAAAAAAATAAAATCGTGGTTTACCATTATCCCGATGATATTTATGTTTGTTGTTGCATTATCTGCACTGTTTGTGCTGATTTTAAATACATTTTCAAAGGGTCAGTATTTATTAAGTTTTTTGAGCCTCCTGCTCTTTATTGTTGCAGTTGTCCAGGCAGGACTGGCTTTTAAGAAAGTGAGGGGAATTAACAATTAATAATTATTAATTAAGAATTAAGAATTAGGAATTAAGAATTAGGAATTAGGAGAAGAGTTAGTAGTTTTAATACAAAGTCTGTACAATATTAAAGGGAAATATAAGTAAGTATATGGAAACAATAGACATATTAAATAAAAGTATCGATAAGGGGATTAGGAAAAGTTTTCCGGAACTGGGAAAGCAAGAATATGAGATCAGACTTGAACCAACACCGGAAGATGCCAAAGGGGATTTTGGATTCGACTGTTTTTTTCTGGCAAAGCTGCTGAAGAAAAATCCAAAAGAGATCGCAGATGAAATAGTTGAAAAAATTGGCGGGCTGCCTTTTACAAGTAAGATCGAAGCTGAAGGTCCTTTTATTAATATTATTCTTGAAAAAAAGGATTTTATCAGGTCTGTTGTTAACAAAACACTGGATCTCGGGAAAAGGATTGGCAGCTCAGATTTTGGTAGTGACCAGACAATAATGATAGAATATTCTGCTCCGAATACCAATAAACCCCAGCACCTGGGGCATATCAGAAACAATGTTCTCGGTGTATCGTTAGGCAATATCTTTGAAAAGGCAGGATATGATGTAGCGAGAGTAAATCTGATCAATGACCGCGGTATTCACATAACCAAGTCCATGATCGCTTATCAAAAGTGGGGAGAGAACAAAGCTCCATCATCCGCCCGGAAGAAGGGAGACCATTTTGTAGGCGATTATTATGTGATGTTCGAGCAGAAATCCAAGGAAAATCCTGATCTTCTCAATGAAGCATATGAAATGCTGAGGCAGTGGGAACAGGGTGTGGAAAGCGTATTAACACTGTGGCGGAAAATGAACAGATGGGTTTACAAGGGATTTCAGAAAACATACAACAGGCTTGGATGCCGGTTCGACAAAATTTACTATGAAAGTGATACTTTCAGGCTTGGGAGACAGATGGTCCTTGACGCTCTGGAAAAAAATATATGCACAAAGAATCATAAAGGAGAGGTCATTATAGATCTCTCAAAAGACGACCTTGGCGTTAAAGTCCTTTTGAGAAGGGACGGGACCTCTGTTTATATTACCCAGGATATCGGAACGACGAAATTGAAGTTTGATGATTTTTCACCCGACCTGTCGGTTTTTGTTGTAGCTTCGGAACAGAAATTTCATTTTAAGATACTTTTCACTATTTTGAAAAAACTCGGTTACGACTGGGCTGATAAATGTTTTCATTTTGGTTACGGGATGGTCTATTTGCCGGAGGGTAAAATGAAATCAAGGGAGGGGAAAGTTGTTGATGCTGATGAGTTAATGGATGAGATGAAAAATCTTGTTAAAAAAGAGATCAGGAAAAAGAACAGGGATTTTAGTGCAAAGGAATTAAACCAAATCTCTGAACAGGTTGGGATCGGGGCAATTAAATACTATATTCTTAAGGTTCACCCGCTAAAAGATATTCATTTTAATCCTGATGAATCAATAAGTTTTGACGGTGATACAGGACCATATATCCAATATACCTATGCGAGAATTTCAAGTGTTTTGAAAAATGTTAAGGAAAAGATACAAAAATCCGAGGAATTATTGGAGATCGGGAATGAAGAAGAACTGAATATTGCAAAACAGATATTTTTATTTAAAAAATATGTAAGTGAAGCAGCGATCAGCCGGAATCCTTCGAGAATTTCAGTGTATTTATATGACCTTGCCCGAATTTTTAACAAATTTTATAATAAATTTTCCATTTTAAGCGCTGAATCAGAAACTTTGTCTAAAGAAAGGGTACTCCTTACAAAATCAACCGGGATCGTTTTGAAAGAGGGACTGCGCCTTTTATCTATGGAAGCACCGGAAAAGATGTAATTATGAAAAAAATATTGATCATTGACGATGATGAAGACATTGTTAAGCTTTTCATCGATAATCTGCAGTTATACAATTATTCCGTTATCGGGGTATCTGACGGGCGAAAAGCTATGGAGAAAGTAAGACAGTGGAAACCTGATCTTGTCATTCTGGATATTCTTCTGCCTTTCGTTCATGGATTTTCCATTTGCCAGGAGATCAAGTCAGACGATGAATTGAAGTACATTCATGTGATTTTTGTTTCTGCAAAATCTTATGAATCGGATATAAAAAAAGCTTATGAGATAGGGGCTGAAGGTTTTATCCCGAAACCGTTCAAATGGGAAGATGTTCTTGATAAATTAGAGGAATTATTAAGTGAAAATTAAATTCTGGGGCACCAGAGGTTCTGCTCCTGTACCGGGTAAATCCACTTTAAAATACGGTGGTAACACTTCATGCATCGAAGTCAGAGAAAAAGATACTATTATTATTATCGATGCCGGAACAGGAATCAGAGAATTAGGCAGGTCTCTGGTCAAAGAGTTTAAGGATAAAAAACTTGAGCTGCATATATTGATCAGCCATACCCACTGGGACCATATTCATGGGATACCTTTCTTTCAGCCGGCATATATACCGGGAAATAAAATAAATTTTTACGGTGTTCGGGGAATTGATATGGATTTTGAGAAGATCATAAAGGGACAGATGGACACTAATTATTTTCCAGTCGATTTTTCGATTTTCCGGTCGCATATAAATTTTGTGGAACTTAACGATAAAGTAAATATTGGTCCTTTTGAATTGACGTTCTTCTTTCTCAATCATCCGGGTATTACAGTGGGTTTCAGACTGGATACAAAAAATAATTCAATTGCATACGTATCTGACAATGAACCTTACAGCGGTACCATGAGAGATAAATGGGATCCTACAGTGCCGTGGGTTCAGTTTTTTGAAGAGAAATTTATTAAATTTATTAAAGGAGTGGATCTGTTGTTGATGGAGGGGCAGTATACTGAGGAAGAATATGAGAGAAAGGTCAGTTGGGGACATGGAACTATGGAATTTACAAACTCAGTAGCCCAGCAGGCAGAAGTAAAAAAGCTGGCGTTTTTCCATTACGATCCTGAACATACCGATAAACAATTGGATGCCAGAATAGCGAAAATAAAAAAGACTATCGATGAGAAGAATAATAACTATGAACTCGTGGGCGCTGTTGAAGGCATGGAAATAAATTTATGATTTATGAAAAATGAAAATCTATTTGAAGATAAAAAATCCGGAGAGTTCTCTTTAAAAGGTGTTGTTGAGAAAATCCTCTTTCAAAATCCTGAAAACGGATATACCGTCGCAAAAATCAAAGATACAGAAACCAGAGAAATTCACACCATTACCGGAAATCTGCCCTCCTTAAATATTGGCGAATCCATAAAGTTGAGAGGAGAGTGGACTGTTCACAAAAAATTCGGTCCTCAGATCGAAATAATTGATTATGAATCTATTACCCCGATGTCTACAGATGGAATAGAGAAATTTTTGGGTTCCGGTCTTATTAAATATATCGGTCCGAAGACCGCAGAAGCCATAGTAAGTCATTTCGGTAAGGATACACTTGAGATAATTGATAAAAAACCAAAAAGACTCCTTGAAGTTGACAAGATCGGGAAAGTAAAACTGGAGCAGATATCCAAAGGATGGGATGAATATAAGTCACTAAAAGATATAATCATTTTCCTGCAGTCCCATAATATCGGTATCAGTTTCGCTTTAAAGATATTTGACAGATACGGCCTTAATTCAATAGAAGTTGTTAATTCAAATCCTTATCAGTTAATATATGATATTAAGGGGATTGGATTTAAATCAGCCGACAGCATTGCAGAGAAACTGGGTGAAGAAAGGGATTCAATAAACCGTGTAAAAGCCGCTCTGGTCTATCTGCTTGATTCCGCTTCGGAAGAAGGACATGTGTTCCTGCCGAAAAATATATTACTGGAAAATGCGGAAGAACTTTTAAGCATAAATCCGGAAAAACTTGAAGAAGGAATAAATGAACTTCTGAAGGATAAAAGGATCATTATTGAAAATGATAATGTATTTCTGATATCACACTATGAAGCGGAAACATATATTGCGAATAAAATTCAGAGGATATTATCCGTTCCATTCAAAAAAATAGACACTGCAGTTCTTGACGGGGAAATTCCAAACATTGAACTTAAGATGGGGATCAAGTTTGCGGTAAAACAGAAAGAAGCGATAAAAAAAGCGGTCAATAATAAGATATTTATTTTAACCGGTGGTCCCGGAACAGGTAAAACTACAATAATAAACGGCATAATCGAGCTGTTCCGAAAGATGAAATTAAAGGTTACTTTGTGTGCTCCTACCGGAAGAGCCGCCAAAAGAATGGAGGAGACCTGCGGTATACCTGCCAAGACAATACACAGGCTTCTGGTATATACTCCCCGAAGCGGTGAATTTTCACGGGACGAATCAAATCCCATACCTGAGGATGTTGTAATAGTTGATGAAAGTTCAATGATGGACGTTTTTATTTTTAAGAGTCTTTTAAAGGGTATTAGCCTTGACACGAGGCTTATCCTGGTAGGTGATGATGACCAGCTTCCATCCGTTGGCCCGGGAAATGTACTAAAGGACCTGCTTAGTTCCGATAAAATTGAGCTCACGCATCTTGATGAAGTATTCCGCCAGGAGAGTATGAACAGTATTATATTAAATGCACACCGGATAAACAGCGGAGACAAAATCCATATAGATAATAAAAACGATGAGAATTTTTTCTTTATTTATGAAGAGTCTCCGGAAATGATCGTTGAGCGAATTAAAGAACTCTGCAAAGTAAGGCTTCCGGGGAAATACGGCTGTGATCCTCTTAATGATATCCAGATCTTAACGCCTATGCATAAAGGGGAGATCGGTGCGATAAACCTCAATAATGTTCTTCAAGAGTCTTTGAACACCAGAAGAGCCGGCATTAAGCGGGGAAACAGTCTGTATAAGGTTGGCGATAAGGTATTACAAACCAGGAATAATTATGATAAGGATATTTATAACGGGGACATCGGAATAATTAAAGCGGTTGATCTTGAGGAATCAAGATTACTTATAGGCTTTGAAAGTAAAGAAATAGTCTATGAGTTCAAAGAGCTGGATGAAATCACCCTTGCTTATGCGATCACAGTCCATAAAAGCCAGGGGAGCGAATATGATTACGTTATAATTCCTTTTACAACGCAGCACTATATAATGCTCCAGAGGAATCTGCTTTATACTGCGGTAACAAGAGCCAAAAAAGTTATTATTATGATCGGTACTTATAAAGCTCTGAATATTGCCATAAACAATAATAAAGTTTCTCAGAGATATACTTCTTTAAAAGAGAGAATCCGGGAATGCCTGAGCTAAAGAAAATTCTTATTATAGATGATACAAAACCAATTCGGATTCTCCTGCTGAAAAAATTTGAAAAGAAGTATGATTGCATTTTGTGCCGTAACGGAAAGGAAGGAATACAATTCCTGAATGAAACGGACCAGGAGATAAGCCTTATTATTATAGACTATATGATGCCGGTTATGGATGGACAGCAGACCATGAAACTTATAAGGGTCTTTAACAAGGACGTACCTGTTTTTGTTTTGTCATCTACTTTGAACAGAGAAAGGGTATTTGATCTGAAAAAGCTCGGTGTCTCGAAATTTTTTGCCAAACCTGTTCATATAAACCGGCTGGTGAAGGAAGTAAAGAAACTTTTAGGTTGAAAAAATAGTTTAAATTTTAGTTTATGAAGATCAAACAGTTTCATAAATGGGAAATTACCGTCAGTGAAGCTAAAAAGATACAGGAATCTTTGAGAGAAAAATATTTGATCATTGAAAACAGGTGCGAAAATATAAATACTGTTGCAGGTGCAGATGTTTCATATTCCCGGGGATCGGATCTTTTATATTCTGCTGTGGTTGTCATGGAACTTGATACTCTGAAAGTTGTAGAAAAAGCCTATTGTATTGATAAGGCAAATTTCCCTTATGTTCCGGGGTATTTAAGCTTCAGGGAAGCCCCGGTTTTAATGAGATCATTTGAGAAATTAACAAACGTTCCGGACGTAGTAATTTGTGACGGACACGGGATCGCTCATCCACGGGGATTCGGACTTGCATCACATGTAGGGGTGCTTCTTGATCTGCCGGCAGTCGGAGTGGCTAAAAAAAAACTGGTGGGCGAGCACGCCGAATTAAAAGAAAATTATGGTTCCAGCTGCGATTTGATCTATAAAGAAAAAAAAGTAGGGATTGTTTTCAGAAGCAGGGCGAAAGTAAAACCGATATATATATCACCGGGACATAAAGTCGACTTTGATAAAAGTCTTGAGATAGTAAAAAAAACAATAAAGAAGTACCGGTTATCTGAACCTGTCAGGGAAGCCCACAGGTTTGTTAACGAGATCAGGAGGATGAACAGCTGATTTTATTTGAACATTAAGAGGTGTTTTATGGAAAGAAGTAAAGGGAAAATTTTATGGGCGGATGATGAGATCGATCTTCTGAAACCTCATGTTATTTTTCTTGAAAACAAAGGATTTACCATGAAAACCGTTTCTAACGGTGAGGATGCGGTAATTCTCTCACGAATGGAAAAATTTGATCTTGTGTTATTAGATGAAATGATGCCCGGTAAAGACGGACTTCAGACATTATCGGAAATCAAGGAATATAATCCAGCGCTGCCTGTAATAATGATTACAAAAAATGAAGAAGAGACATTGATGGAAGATGCAATCGGCGGTAAAATTGATGATTATTTAACCAAACCTGTTAATCCAAGCCAGATACTTCTTACAATAAAAAGGATACTTGAGACAAAAGAAATAGAAAGTGCCAGGATATCGAAAGATTATACATCTGAATTTGTCCGCATTTCACAATTACTGAACATGGGACCGACGTATGATGAATGGATAGAAATCTGGGCGAAACTTGCTGAATGGTGGGTGGAACTCGATAAATTCCCCGACCTGGGACTGGAACAGTCTCTTAAAGATCAGATAAGAGAATGCAATATTGAATTCTCAAAATATATAGAAAAAAATTACAGGAACTGGATTCACAGCAGCGATAGACCTGTTCTATCGACAGATATAGTGTCGAAATATGTTATCCCCGAGCTGCAGGACGGAAAAAATGTCTTTTTTATTATTATCGACTGTTTGAGGCTTGACCAGTGGCTTTCCCTGGAATCCATTCTTTACGATTATTTTAATATTAAAAAGGAATATTATTATTCCATCCTCCCGTCTGCCACACCTTATTCAAGGAATTCAATTTTCAGCGGTTTATACCCCAGAGAAATAGAAAGACAGTTTCCCGATCTATGGAGAAGCGGAGAACTGGATGAATCGAGCAGAAACCGGTTTGAAAAAGAGTTCCTTGAAAAACATCTTGCCCGAAGGGGAGTAAAATTTGATATTGAACCGAAATACTTCAAGATCCTTGAGAAAAGAGAGCTTGAAACGATTGAAAACAACATTAATAATTACCTGAAAACACCTCTTACTTCGTTAGTGTTCAATTTCGTGGATAATTTAACTCATAAAAGAAGTGAATCCGAAATCTTACAGCAGATCGTGCCTGATGAGGCGGCATTCAGATCTTTAACCTCATCGTGGTTCTTACATTCTCATTTGTTTAATATACTGAAAAGCATTTCAAAGTCAAAATCGATCGTAATTTTAACAACTGATCACGGAAGTATCCGTGTTTCAAAACCTTCACAAATAAAAGGTGACAAAGATACATCTACTAATTTGAGGTATAAAGTTGGCAGGAATCTTAATTCAGAATTAAAAGATACTCTGATCATTAAAAATCCTGAAGATTATAAACTTCCGGTAGTAGGGGTTCACTGTAATTATGTATTGGCAAAAGAGGAAAATTTTCTTGTTTATCCTACCAATTATCATAAATTTGTAAATATGTATAAAGACAGTTTTCAACACGGCGGTATTTCGATGGAGGAGATGATCCTGCCTGTAGTGCGCCTGGAGGGGAAAGGCTAATTGACGGCAAAGTTGAAATGCGCTGAAGAGACTATCGAGTTCGGGAAAAAGATCTCACAAAAAATCAAAAAAGGCGATGTCGTTTCTGTTTATGGTGAACTTGGGGCAGGTAAAACGACGCTGATCAGAGGAATTTGCCGGGGGCTCGGGTATGATGGGATCGTGAGCAGCCCGTCTTTTACATTGATCAATGAATATACGGGAAAAATTAAAATATATCATTTTGATTTTTACCGGTTGAAAACTTCAGATGAAGTCTTTAATCTGGGTGTAGATGAGTTCTTCTTCAGTGATGGTATCTGCCTGCTTGAATGGCCGGATATAGCCCAGATTTTTCTGCCTGAACAGACGAAAAATATATTTATTGAATATGATAAAAATAATATAAACTGGCGAAATATCAGGATCGATTTTACATGATCATTTTAGGAATAGAAACAGCTCTTGATATCTGCGGTGTGGCATTAGCGGATGAAAAGGGGATAATAGCCGAGAAAAATACAGACGGGAAAAATGCACACTCTGCTCTTATTTTTAAACAGCTAAAAGATCTGCTTTACCAAAAGAACCTGGATATAGAAAATATTTCAGGGGTCGCCGTCTCTATCGGTCCCGGTTCATATACCGGTTTAAGAATTGGACTTGCCGCAGCAAAAGGTATAGCTTTTGGATTGAATGTTCCGATTATTGGTGTCCCTACGCTTGATACTTTAGCGGTGCAGTATACCGGAAGTGTAGAGAAAGTATGGGCACTTTTACCGTTCAGACGAGATGAACTTTATACATGCAGGTTTAAAATAGCTGAAAACAGGATAGAAAAAGAAACCGATTATTTTATCTATAATACCGATGCGTTTTTAGAGAAATTAAATGTTAATGAACAGAATGTTTTACTTGGTAAATTAAAACAGGAAATATCTGATAAATTTGAAGGGATCGATTTTATTAAAATAATCCCGTTTGATCAAATTGGACTCAGAAGCGGTATTATAGCGAAGCTTGGTTATGAAAAATTGTACCGGGGTGAAAAAGATGATATTTTCACTTTAGAACCTTTATATTTAAGGGGCTTTCCAGTATAATGAGCGATTTCGACCTGAATTCTCTTAAACTTGAAAAATTAACGATAGATGACCTCGATGAACTTGCAGATCTGGAGAAGGAAATATTCCCTAATCCATGGTCTAAAGAATCATTAAAGTTTGAACTTGCTCACCGATCGAATTCTGTTTCTTACAAACTTATTTATAATAACAGGATGATCGCTTATTGTTTTTCCTGGAAAGGAATTAATGAATATCATATTGGAAATTTCGCTGTGATAGAGGATTTCAGGAGAAAAGGGATAGGCAGCTATTTACTGAAACTTATTATTGAAAAGGGCAGAGAGCTTGGGGCAAATTTCTTTTATCTCGAAGTGAGGAAAAGTAACAAACCTGCTATTAATTTATATGAGAAATTTGGTTTTAAAGTCATCGGTACCAAAGAAGCCTATTATTCCGATAATAAGGAAGATGCTATTGTTATGGCTTTGATTGTTTAAAGAATATATGCATTCTATATTAGTTGTCATTTCGAATCCCGCTCAGCGGGAGAGAAATCTAAAATCTAAGATTTCTCGTTGCGCCCTTCGGGCTCCTCTCGAAATGACATATATGGCGGAAAATGGAGGGTATCCGGGATTATTTATTTAAATGTTGATAATTTGCTCTGAATTTATTAAATAAATTATATGAAAAATTTTACAATAAAATTATTGATAATATCGCTGTTGTTTTCAATGACGGTTACTATATTCTCTCAGGAAGACAAACAGCCTTTTAATGTTATGCTTTTTGAGCATCCTTCTGAGAATGAAGGATGCTCATCTCTTTCAATTTACATAATGGAATTTTTTAATAACCTTGAATTTTTCAAAAATGATTCTGTTTTTGAGTCAAAATATGAATTTTCAGTTGAATTATATGATGAGGATTTAAAATTGATCGAAAGTAAATACTGGGAAGAAAATGTCGTTGTAAAAAGTTACGAAGAAACAGGTTCACGGGAAAAATTTATAAATGAATACATATATTTTGAATTAAAACCCTCTAAATACGATTTTATTCTGGAAGTAAAGAATAAAGATTCCGGAAAACTTATTCAGAAAAGGGAAAAGATCAAAGTTCAAGATTACTGGGATAAGGAATATACAATTACTGAAATTGTCGCTTTTGAAGGAAAATCTTTATCTGAAGATGAGTTCCGTTTTTTTAAAGACCTGAAAGAGATAAAAGTTGATTTCGAAAAGGGACTGACACTTTATGCTGAAATATTTAGTAATAAAATTTCTCAAAGCAGTATAATTGAATGGAAAATATCCTCAATTTATAAGCCTGATGAGACGCTGTTTTCTCATTATGATTCTGTTAATATCGAACAAAATAAGATCATTCCGGTCAAAGTCTTTCTTTCAGGATATGAGATAGAGTCCGGGAGTTATAAATTAGAATTACTGCATGATGATATAAAATTGGAAAAGACCGTCAATTTATTGTGGGTAAATTTTCCAGTTGATGCTGTACGTCTTCCTGAAGGTATCGAATATATGAAATACATTTTAAAAAGTGATGAGAAAAAAGCTTTGCTTGAGCTTCCTGAAGACCGGCAGCGTTTGGAATTTTTGGAATACTGGAAGAACATGGAACCTGAAGAGGATAAGAATTTTGATCTGATGAAAGAATATTTTTACAGGATAAGCTATGCTAATATGAAATTTTCTACTGCGTTTGAGCGTGGTTGGGAATCAGATATGGGAGAAACATATGTAAAATTAGGCAGGCCGGATAAAATTAGTACCCGGGATGAAGGAATAGCAATCGGCGAAAAATACCAGATATGGGATTATAGAGAATTATCACGGCGATATGTATTTATTGACCGGTATAAGAATGGAGAATATAAACTTGTAAAAATAATCACACCTCAGGGAGAGATCAATTTCTGATCAAAACTAAAATCAATTTTTTAGTATTCAGGTAATAACCTTTTTATCTTTAACAGAAGTCAAAATTATGAAAATACATATTTTTTGTATGAATTTTTATATCTATTAAATTCAAAGTTTTTTAAGTTTGTTGCCAATTTTTACTTTTAATTCATTTATAACATAAAACAGAATCAGAATCCTTAAGTGTCATTCCCGAGTAATCGGGAATCCATAATTATAAATCCACTCCCATCCTGGATTCCCTTTTTCGTGAGTGTTTCCCAACTCCAAAAATGTCATCCTGAACTTGTTTCAGGATCTTCCAAATGTATGATGAGATCCTGAAACAAGTTCAGGATGACAGTTCCTGGCTCTTAACGCTTTCAAACATAGAGTTGGGAAACACGCACTTTCAAGGGAATGACAAACACAGCCTTTGGTTACTTATATGAAAGCATTCATTCCTAACTGATTTCCTTAAGAATCAAAAATTTCCTTTACTTCCTTCAAGTAGTATCGTCTATATTGTAAATATTAAGTTTTAATCGTATATTATTTTGGCTATCCAATCATTTTTAAGGGAATCTCATGAAAAATTTAAAATATTTGCTTCTTTTTGCTTTTGTTGTTTCTGCTTTCTGTGGTAAGAGCATCTATAAACCGTATCAGGAAGATGTATTAATTAATGGTGATTTTGAAGAAGGCACGGAACCCCCGGCCGGGTGGAATGTTTCTAATCCCTACCAGACAAAATTTATAACCGGCATTGATGCGGAAAATGTATTTTCCGGGCAGAGGTGCATAAAAATTGAAAATCTTGAATATTATGATGATATCAGGTCCTACTATTACCAGAATCAGACTACATTTCCAAAGGGTAAAGAACTGGAATTCTCTGCCTATGTTAAAACTGTAGATGTTACTATCGGTTCTGCAGCCGTAATTTTGCAGGCTGTTGATCATAGGGGAAATGTGATTGATTTTGAATCAACAAGCGAGTATTTTACAATTAATGGCTCAAATTCATGGAGAAAATACTCTGTAAAGAAACGGATCTCACCCGAAGCCGTCCGGTTAGACCTTGTCCTGTATCATCAGGGTAACGGTACCGTGTGGTTTGATAATGCATCCTTAATTCATATTAAATAGAGGTAAAAATGCGACATAAGACAGTCCTGCTTCTGATTTTATTTTTATCAAATATTATATTTGCCCAGAATTTATTAGAAAATCCGAAAAACAGTCTCTTGAAAGCAAATCAATTTCTAAATAAAGGCAGTCATATTTTTGCAGATTCCTCGCATTCGTTTGATGTGATAAAGTATTACCTGAAATTGAATGTTCCCATGACAAACCGAGAATACTCGGGAAATGTAAAAATTTCTTTTAAAAGCAATGAAGCAAATCTGACAAATATCAGATTTCATTCCCTGTATCTGGAAATAGACAGTGTCCTGTTTTCGGACCCCGAAAGCACGGATCCTACATGGGATAAAATAAGTCATAGTATCATTCCGGGATTTTTATCGATCGATTTGAGCAGTCCTCTTATCAATAATGAAAATGGAATTGTAGATATTTATTACCGATATACCAATTCTGACAATATTGGATTTTTTTATAACGATAAGAACGCATTTACTCTGTCTGAACCCTGGGATGCGAGGTACTGGATGCCCTGTTTTGATGAGCCCTGGGATAAAGCGACCTGGGAGTGTGAAATTACCGTACCTGAGATGTACAAGGTCGCTTCAAACGGCATACTTATTGAAGAAATAGCAAATCCCGATAATACAATTACTTATCACTGGAAGGAAGACCACTTTTTAACAACGTATTTAATGGCATTTTCAATTTCCGATTATACAGTTGCTACCGACTGGTATGTGGCAGACGGGGACAGCATCCCTATTCTTAACTATATTTTTCCGGAGGATTCAGCAGCAGCCGCTTTTGATCTCAGGAATATTGCCGAAATGATGGAATTGTATGTACAGCTTTTTGATGAACCTTACCCCTATGATAAATACGGGCATATGGAAATGAGAGGCTGGGGCGGAGGTATGGAGCATACGAGCATTACGACAATGAGTGAAAGTTGGATAAACGGACACGGTGGGGCTGAGGGTGGTTTTGCCCATGAGCTTGTACATATGTGGTTCGGTGACCTTGTTACCTGCCTTGATTTTAGAAATATCTGGCTGAATGAAAGTTTCGCAACCTATTATACGGGCGAATGGTTCAGGTATAAATATGGTGAAGACAGTTTTATCAATTACCTGAATGGCATGGAGCAGGCAGTGTTCAATGCTGATGCAGGATTCAGATATGCTATTTATGACCCGCCGTATGAATATATTTTCGGAACGAATGAATATCAAAAAGGTGCATGGGTACTGCATATGCTGCGGAATATAGTGGGTGACGACGTTTTCTGGAACATTACACGTGAGCACTTAAACCGGTTTAAATGGGGGAATATTAATACAGAGGATTTTATACTATTGTGTGAAGAGTTATCCGGTTTGAATCTCAGGTGGTTCTTTGACCAGTGGCTTTTTGACATAGGTCTGCCGGAAATTGAATATGACTGGACATCACAGAGTGTTGGAGGCAGTTATAAAGTAGACCTTAACCTCAGCCAGGTACAGGAGGAAGGTCCGACATTTCATCTGCTGCTTGAGATTGGAATTCTTTTGGAAAACGGTACTATGCAGATCGAGGATATAGTATTCAATAAAAGAAGTGATGATTTTACATTTACGGTTGACGAGCAGCCCAAAAACATAATCATCGATCCGAATTACAAAGTTTTAAAGAAAAGGCATCTTACTACTCCTGTCCCTGACGATTTCAAATTATTCCAGCCTTTTCCCAATCCGTGTGTGCAGTCAGAAATACCTGAGATCGGAGTAAAATACTATATACCTGTCAAAACGGATGTAAAGATCACATTTTATAATATCCTCGGGCAGGAAGTAAAAGAATTTTATGTGTATGACCAGCCGGCTGGGATATATATAAAAAGGTGGGATTTGACGAATGACTTTTACTTTGAATTAAGCTCAGGCGTATACTTTGTAAAAATGGAAACCCCGAGATTTAAGGATGTTAAGAAGTTCGTATTTATTAAATAGCAGAGAGCAAAGGGCATAGTGCATAGGCATAGAGCAAAGTGCAGAGAGCAAAGTGCAAAGGGCATAGTGCAAAGCGATATGAGAGAAGAAAGGCTAAGGTTCCAAAGCCCGTGGTTGAATAAGAAGCCTCAGGAAATGAATCAAGACAGTAAATGATAGGGGGCTATTCAAAACACTCACAGAAAGTGTCATTCCTGTGAAAGTGTCTGTTGCGCAACTCCAAAAATGTCACCCTGAACTTGTTTCAGGGTCTCCTCTCATATTTGGGAGACCATGTCAAGAATTGACCACTTTGTGGAAAAACACCTTCGTAAGCTAAAATTTAAAATCATAATGATGACAATTGATGTAGGGAACGGTCGCGACCGTTCCCTACAATAAAATTTTCACATATCCATGTGACAACCCCTGGTTTAACAATACCGTTAAAACATTTGTGTAAAAAGAGGACATTGAGCAATGTCCTCCTTTTAATTCCTTCAATTAATAGATAAAGATTGTTAATTCTTAACATTTTTACATCATTTCCCGCATTCTTTCAGACTTCCCGCAGTTTCAACAATATTTATATTTATCACAGTACATTTCATAAGTTACTGATAATTAAGATGTTACGAGAATAAATTTCTTATTTCTTATTCCGGCATAATTATTGTAATAATATATTATGACAGGGAGCCTCAATTAAAAGGAGGTAAAAATGAAAAAAAATATCTTTGTATCGGCAGTAATCATCATATTTGTATTATTTTCAAACTGCAGCCCAAATAAACCTGAAATTATAGAATTGCTCAAAAATGGTGATTTTGAAGCAGGCGATAAAATTCCGAAATACTGGGGTTATGGCGGATCGGATACTCTTAATATTACAGGAGCGATTGATACTGAATCTGCAATTTTCGGAGAAAAATGTTTGAAAATAGAAAGTTCAGTATCACAGGTATCAAAATACGGAATGTTTTATCAGACGGTTTATAATGTTCCCGCCGGTAAAAATCTCACATTTTCAATCTATATGAAAACTTATGGAAAAACTGTCGGTAATATTTCTGCACATATCAATGTACAAAAAGCAGATCATGAAATTTTATCTTATCATTTTATAGAAATAGATAAAATAACCTCCTACCCTGTCGGCTGGAAAAGATATTCTATTTCAATAGATACTCCTGAAAAAACACAAAATATTCGAGTATACCTCTGGATGGCGGGAAATGGTACCGGATGGTTTGATAAGGTTTCACTGACTTATGAGGAGTGATATATTTAATCAAATATTCCTGAGCAGTCAATGACATTCCAAGACATCATTAGTATAAGCCTCTCGCGGTTAATAAATTATTTCATTTTTGACAAAATTTGATTTTAGATTTTGATATGTAGTTTTTATATTTAATTTTTGATTTTAACATTCAGATTTCCTCCTTTACTATTTCTTGACAATTGCCTTGATATGAGGTATATTTTATACCGATATGAAACGAAGGGATTTTTTCAAATATTTTACACTCTTTTCCGGCGGTTTGTACTTAAAAAAAGGTACTGCAGGAGCATCAAAATCTTTTTACCGGAAAGATTCAAAAGTCATTATCGCGCAGGATGACGGTATCAGGATATCGAGAAACGATCTTGATGCTGATAAAGTAAATACTCTCCTTGAAAAGGGTATAAAATCCTTCTTTAATGTAGACAGTCATGTTGACGGCTGGAAAAAGATTTTACCCGGCGGTTCGACCGTAGGTATTAAGATCAACTGTCTTGCAGGTAAAGGGGGCGCATCCACTCAGGTCGAATTGACCGAAGCGATCGTTAAGCAGCTTGCGGAAGCCGGTATTAGTGATGATAAAATTATCGTATTTGACCGCCTAAGCAGCGACCTTAAAAGTGCCGGATACAAAACAAATACACAAGGCAGTAAATACAGATGCTACGGAAATGATCATAAAGGTTTTGAACGGAACCTGAGGATCAACAGATCAGTCGGGAGTCTGTTTTCCCGTATATTAACGGAAGAATGTGATGTTATCATTAATGTGCCTGTCCTGAAGGACCACGGTATATGCGGTTATACAGGCGCCATGAAAAACATGTATGGAATAATTCATAATCCGAACAAGTACCACGAACAGACTGGAGATCCCTATATTGCTGACCTGTATGATTATCCGCTGATAAAAAATAAGACCGTAATTACCATAATGGATGCTCTGAACTGCCAGTATAACGGCGGACCGCCGTTCTTCCCACGGTGGAGTTTCCCCTATAACGGGATTTTTATCGGAACGGATCCTGTTGCTCTGGATACGGTGGGTGTAAGCATTATTGAGGAATTACGTGAAAAAAATAATCTGCCCTCTTTGAAGGAAGAAAACCGGGAACCTACGTATATTAATACCGCTGCCGAGTTAGGAATTGGAACAAATGATCCGGAAAAGATTAAAATAATTACAGTATGATGCCCAAAAAACTAACAAGAAGAAAATTTCTGAAAGACAGTCTTTTAAGCTTACCGGCTGTATGCACGGCAGCAGTATTTGACTTAAATCTGAAAAATCTGGGAATTGACGATGATGATAGATTTGTCAAAGAAGCGCGCTACTATGAAAAACTGCCCGACAAAAAGATAGTCTGTAAGCTTTGCCCGCGGGAATGTGAAATAGATGACCTGGAAAGAGGGTACTGCGGTGTAAGGGAAAACAGGGGTGGTAAATATTATACGCTGGTGTATTCACGTCCCTGTTCTATACATGCTGATCCCATTGAAAAAAAGCCTCTTTACCATTTCTTGCCGGGGACAACAGCTTTTTCTATTGCAACTGTCGGGTGCAACGTGGAGTGTAAATTCTGCCAGAACTGGGAGATCTCCCAGATGAGACCTGAGCAGGTCAAAGCTGTTTATGCACCGCCTGACCTGATTGCCGAATCAGCAAAAAGAAATAACTGTGCGTCTATAGCGTACACTTATTCTGAACCTGTGATCTTTTATGAATATATGTATGATACGGCAGTTGAAGGCAGAAAAAAGGGAATTAAAAGTGTAATTATTTCGAATGGATACATAAATCAGAAGCCTCTTGATGACCTTTTAAACGTACTTGACGGCGTCAAGATAGATCTTAAAGCATTCACAGACAGGTTTTATAAAGAGCTCGTAATGGGGAAGTTAAAACCTGTACTCGATACTCTTGTTTTACTCAAAAAAAGAGGTGTTTGGTTTGAAATTGTTTATCTGATGATCCCTGAGCAGAATGATAAACCGGAGGAGATCAGGGAACTGGCGAAATGGATCAAAAGTGAGCTTGGAGGAGATGTTCCCGTTCATTTCAGCAGGTATTACCCGATGTACAAACTAAAAAACATTCCGCCGACACCGGTAAAAACCCTCGAAACAGCAAAGGAAATATGTGATGCCGAAGGGCTGAATTTCGTGTACCTCGGGAATGTCCCTATCGGTCATAAAGGTGGACATACATACTGCCCAAAATGCAAATCAGTTGTGATTCAAAGGTTAGGTTATTCAGTGAATTTGAAAAATTTCGAAAAGGGCAGGTGCAGTAAATGTAATACTACTATTCCGGGAGTATGGCAATGAAAAAAAATATAATTACTTTATTTTTTGTAATACTCGTAATTTCATCGGTTTTCGGAATACCGTATCTTATTCAGACAAAAGGAAAAGTCAGGAAACCTGCAGTTGCGGGAAGCTGGTATCCCGGTGATATAGAGGGACTGAGGAAAACAATTCAGTCATATCTGGACAAGGTCCAGCCGGTTGAGACCGGTGGTGAGATCAGGGCAGTAGTATCTCCTCATGCAGGGTATGCGTACTCAGGTGAAATTGCGGCAAGTGCTTATAAAAATCTGGCAGGCAGGAAATATGAAACTGTAGTTGTGATCGCCCCTTCGCACCGGGAATATTTTCTCGGATGTTCTGTATATGACGGCAGTGCTTATGAAACACCGCTGGGTAAAATCGACATTGATAAAGATATAGCGGGAAAATTAGTTAAAGAAACTGACGTACTGAATTTTTCCGATAAAGGGCATAAGGTCTCGACTGCAGGAAACAGCGAGCATTCCCTTGAAATTCAGCTTCCTTTTCTTCAAGTTGTATTAGGGGATTTTAAAATTGTCCCGATTATTATGGGAGAACAGAATTACAGGGTCGCCTCATCACTGGGAAACGCATTGGCAAAAGTATTGAAGAACAAAAGTGCCCTTATCGTTGCAAGCAGCGATCTATCGCATTTTCATACGTACGATGATGCGAATGCTCTGGATAAGAAGTTCGTCGACTGTGTGGAAAATTATGATTATAAGGGATTGGCTGATGGATTGAGTAAAAGGCAGATTGAAGCCTGCGGCGGATTCCCCGTAGTTTCTGCAATGATAGCATCTGAAAAACTCGGCGCAAAAAGTGTTAGGATCACAAAATATGCAAACTCCGGAGATAATCAATATGGAGATAAGAACAGGGTTGTCGGGTATATGGGTGCGGTATTTTATAAATCTGATGGAAAATCTCCGGACAGTGATACGTCTTTGAGTGAAAAAGACAGAAAACTGCTGTTTGAAATAGCATGGAATTCCATAAATTCTGCCGTTAAGGGGGCAAAACCTGAAGAATTTTCACCAAAATCAGATATTCTGTTGCAAAAAAGGGGCGCTTTTGTTACTATTAAGAAAAATGGAAATCTGAGAGGCTGTATAGGTTATATTGTTCCGGTAAAAACTTTATACGAGACCGTTGGTGATGTTGCCAGGCTTGCTGCGGTTGAAGATCCCAGGTTTGCTCCTGTTTCGGAAAACGAGCTTAAAGATCTGAAGCTGGAAATATCTGTGCTGAGCCCGATCTCACAGATGAAAGATCCCGAAAATGTGGTTGTCGGTAAGCACGGACTGATCATCAAGAGGGGAAACCGGCAGGGGCTTTTACTGCCCCAGGTACCGGTTGAGGAAAAATGGGACAGACAGACCTTTATCGAGTATACCTGCATGAAAGCGGGATTGCCGAAAGATGCCTGGAAAATGGACGGCACTGAGTTTTTCGTTTTTACGGCTGAAGTTTTTGCAGAGGAAGAACGTTAAAAAAGGAATCCGGTAGATAGATTGAACAGGAATAAAAAATCAGCTTTTGTTGTAATCATCATCTTTGTACTTTCCGTAGTTTTTAATCTCAATTTTGGATTTTTACAGAAGTTAGAATTAAGTTCTTATGATCTAAAATTTCTTTTACGGGGCGAGGAAGAATTAGACGACAGGATCGTAGTAATATATCTGGATAATGAAGATATCAAAAGTCTGGGCGGCTGGCCTTTAACAAAAAACTATTATGCCTTGCTGGTTGGAGAACTGGAGAATCTGGAACCACTATCCATAGGATTTTCAATACTTCTGGAAAAAGAGTCATTTGATTTTCCGGAATATGATATATTTTTTGTAGAAACAATAAAACAATACGATAATATTTTCTCAGTTTTTTATTTTAATGACATTACTCATGAAAAACTTGAAGAACCCGTAATAAATATTGTAGAACCTTCTCTAAACATATTTGCCGAAAGTTTTGCATTTGGACAAATATTTAACCCGCCTGAACAAAAATTTGCTGAAAGTTTCAGCGGATTGGGATTCACAAATTTAATTACCGATATTGACGGGAAAGTGAGAAAATTGAATCTTTTTGCAGAATATGCAGGGAAAAAATATCCAAGCTTTCCATTATGTACAGCAGGACATGTTTTAAAAAAAGAAACCGGCAGTAATGAATTTCATTTTGACAATAATAAACTCAGAATCGGGAATATAACGGTCGATAACATTGAAGATGGAATTGGAATTGTTAATTTCAAATCATCAACGAACAGCGTAACAAAATATTCATTCCTTGAAATATGGGATATAATAAATAATGGTGATACCGGATCATTAAAGAATAAAATATTTTTGATTTCCGTAATTGCAGAAGGGAAAAGTATCCCACAGTCATTTCCGCTTGAAAACAATTCTACTTTCAGTATAGTTTTTGCTAATGTCATAGATAATATTATCAAAAACGATTTTCTTACAGACATTGGGTTTATCCTTTCCTGGTTATTTTCAATAATTATTGCATTACTAATGCTTTTTATGATCATCCGGTTTCCCGGGGCAAAAGGAATACTATTCGGTCTATCATTTTTCGGGCTTTTTTTTCTTGTAAATATTGGGGTACTCTTTTTTGATATTTATATGGAATTTGTACCGGGTTTTCTATTAAATATAGCAGCCTTTTTAGCCGGTATCTCGTTCCTGTTTTCCGAAGAAAAAGTGAAACGTGAGCATTTGGAAGAAGCTAAAGACGAAATTGAAATATCCCTCGCAGAAAAAGAAAATATTCTTAAAGATCTGCAAAAGGAATTAATAAAGATCGAAAAGGAAAAAGAGGATTCCGTAATAAAAAATGAGATCATTGAAAAGATCCATGTCTACAGGGAAGAAATCAATAATCTGAAAAGCCGGATAAAGGATGAAGAAATTATTAAGGTAAGTGAACCCGAAGAATTAAAAGAGCAGAAGTATCCGGGTATTATATACAATCCGGCCGGAAAAATGGAGGCAATATTAGATCTTGCTGAGAAAATTGCAAATGAAAATATCCCGGTTCTGATTTCCGGTGACAGCGGAACAGGTAAGGAATTGATCGCCAGGACTATTCATAATATTTCTAAGAAAAAGGACAATCCTTTTATAGCTGTTAATTGCGGTGCTCTGACAGAAACGTTGTTGGAGAGCGAACTGTTTGGTCATCAGAAAGGTGCTTTTACCGGAGCGGTATCCGATAAAAAGGGGAGATTTGAACTCGCTGACGGAGGCACTTTGTTTCTTGATGAAATTACTGAAACCAGCCTTGCCTTTCAGGTTAAACTGCTCAGGATTCTTCAGGAAGGTGAATTTGAGCGTGTAGGAGGAGAGGTTACAAAAAAAGTTGACGTCAGGGTAATAACCGCTACCAATAAGGATATAAAATCAGTAGTAAATGAAGGCGAATTCAGGGAAGACCTGTATTTCAGGATAAACGCTTTTAATATAAAAATTCCTCCTTTAAAAGAACGCCTGGAAGACCTTGACATTTTGATCAAATATTTTATCAGCAGAGAAGGATTTAAAGATATCGGTATATCAAAACTTGCATTTGATTCTTTAAAAAATTATGGCTGGCCCGGAAATGTCAGAGAACTGGAAAATTCAATCAAAAGAGCATTAATATTTGCAAACAGTGAGAACAGAAATGTTATCAAAATATCAGATCTACCGGAAGAAATCCAGAAATCTGTACATGAACACTCAAAAACAAAGGATAATCTACCGGATATAATGCTGGAGAAACTCAGAGAGGAGGGATTCGGCTATGGTTCCGTATCGAGAACTGCAGACCAGATCGGCGGTATGAACAGGGGAACGGTTTCAGAATATTTTAGAGGGATGTGCTTTGAAGCGTTTGTAAATTCAAATCTTGATGTAGATCTGACTGCAGTTTCAATTTCCGACAGCAGCGATTCCAAAATACTGGAAAATGTTAAAAAGAAAATGAATGAATTCCTTAATAATGCAGTTGAACTGGTGGATATAAATGATTCACTGAAAATTAATCTGGAAAGATCAAAACCTAAATACACCAACCTTCCTAAGATTTATCACGAATATCTAAATAAGATCATTGAAGCTTATCTTAACAATGAGTGGCAGACTGACTGAAAAACAGGGCTTCCCGCAGTTTAATGCGGTTTTCCCGCACTTTGGCCTGTTAGGATTTTAGCTGAAAATTTACTGTTTTAATTAATTTAAGCACAAAATTTTGTATAATGTAGAAATGAAAATATTATGGCATGGATGTTGCAATTTATATAAGCGAACCCGGAAGCCCGCATGGGCGGTCAAAAGTTTGTGCTGAGTATTTGAAAGTTTTAAAATTACTAAACCTAAGCCTGTAAGTCCGGAAGTCAGAATTGGCTTCCGGACTTTTTTTGTTTTATTTAAAATTTTTGTTACCTTATATAAACTGAATCGTCTTAATATATAGTAATGTAATGTGTTGAAGAAATTATCTCTAGAACAAAATGAATAGATATATTAGATATTGGATCATATTTTTTGTTTTTACTCTGTCAATATTTTGGTTTGATTATTCTGTTTCGCAGGAAAATATCTCACCGCGCACTGCAGCATCAGGCGGCATTCTCGGTTTGGTAAATGAACCTTTTTCAATATATTTGAATCCAGCCGGGATTTCCGGAGTAGAAGACTTTTATTTTGCTGCAGGTACAAACATACTTGAAAAAACAGGTTATCCTTCATTTTTTATGGGTGCAATATTCCCTGTAGGGAAAGACCTTATTTTTGGAGCAGGCTGGAAACATTTTTACAAGGAACGTGTGGATATCTTTGAAACAGAGTATAAACTGGACAGGTTTTTCAGCTCAAAAAATAAAACTGATGAAAACGAGTTCTTTTATACATTGAGTAAAAGTCTATCTTCAAAAAGTTCAATTGGGATGATATTAAATTTTAAAAATAGATTTATTGAAAGAGATTCTGTCTATTACAGTAAGGATGCCTATATTAAGCAGACTTTGAATTCATCTACAAATTTGAAGAATATTTCCCTCCAGATAGGACTTCAATATCAGATTCATCCAAAAATAAGGCTTGGATTTCTTAGCGGTGATCTTTTTGGAATTATATGGCAGAAGTTGAAAATTAACGATGATGTTTATAATATTTCAGATTTTTATTCATCCATGGATAGAAAATTTACCTATACGTTTGCAAAAATGGGCATTGCATATTTTGTATCGCCAAACCTGACATTCCTCAGTGACTTTAGTTTTATAAATGATACAGAAGATGAAGATTATCTGCAGACCGGAGGTCTGGAATACAGCTACAATGATATGTTCTTTTTCAGGGTCAGCTCTAAGGTAAATTACTCAAACAACACCGATATTTTTAAAAATATCATTGGAGGATTAGGACTGAAATATAAAGGTTTCAGATTGGATTATAGTTTTAATCAGTATGGTCAATACCAGTTTGGATTAGCTTATTCACCGGAATTAATTAATAAATTCATTAAAATTGTTCAGGTGGAAAAAGTCTCAGATAACATATTTCCTATGCTTCGGGAGAAGTATGCAAATTCTCCTATAGCTTTTGTAAATGTGTTCAATTCATCAGATAAAGATGCCCAAATTAAAGCTGTTCTTGAAATTGAAAAATACCTGGATACAAAAAATGAAACTGACTATGTTATTGTTCCTCCAAAACAGATGAAGTCTATACCTGTTTATGCATATTTTAATGAAAAGATCAATGAAGTAAATAATATTGAACTTAATGAGGGCACGATAAAGATATACTCTGTCGATAGAGGCAGTTATCAGGATAAGTCAAAAATCAGATTTGTTTACCATGAAAAGCACAATTGGAATGGTAATGCCGATGATCTGAAATATTATCTTACTCCGGGTAAACCTGAAATCGTTCAGTATTTCAGGAATATTTTGAACGAAGAATCCGATTTCCTGGAAGATGCTGAAGATAAACTTCAGAAATTTTTTCAGGCGAAAATACTGTTCAATGAATTTTCAAAATATATTTCATATATCAATGATCCGGAATCTCAAAACACAAAAACAGACAAAGTGCAGTTTCCAATTGAGACCATAAATTTAAAATCCGGAGATTGTGAAGACCTCGTTATTCTATATTCTTCTATGTTAAATTCTGTTGGTATTTCCACGGCATTTGTGGATATTAATCAATCAGATAGTATTGGAAGTTACGCTCATATATACATGCTTTTTGATACAGAAGTACAGGAAAATGATAGAAATCTTGTTTCTACGAATGAAAAACGTTATATTATTAGAAAATCAAAAACCGGATATAATACAGTCTGGCTTCCAATTGAAACAACTTTGGTGTCAAAGGGGTTTAATAAAGCGTGGGAGACAGGTGCACTAAAATTTTACCAGGATTACAATATTAAACTGGGAAAATTAAAAGACTGGATGAAAATTATTGATGTAAATATAAAATAATGGGGGTTAAAAATGCTGAAAAAATTTGCAGCCCTGTTTTTAATTGTTATAATTTCGTGTGTAATTTTCGGTGATGAAGATAATCCTATCACAGTTAGGAGTATAAAAGGAAAAGCATTCGTCAGGCACGGCGTATCTGAAAATTGGATTGAACTGAAAAATGGTGATCTTCTTAAAAAAGAGGATACAATAGTTTCAAATGCAAACTCAAAAGTAATATTGAATCTGGAAGGCAGGAAAGTCTTTATCCTGAATCAGGAGGTTTATCTTGATATAGCTGATATAAGAAATGTCCCGGAGAATATTATATTGATGATGATGACGAGGGAGGAGTTAAATAGAATTCCCCGCAGTAAAAATAAAAATGTGACTAAAGGAAATGTCAGTGTTATTCACGGCAGGATGATTCCGGGACTCTCAGATGAAGCCGGGAATGAAGAGACTCTTTTGAAATATAAGATTAACGGAATAAGTTCCTTAATTGAAAACGGTTTTGAGTCAAGTGCTGTTATTAAGTATGGAGAACTCGAAGAAAAAATAGCAGGGAATCTTGATTATATTCCTGTTTCGTTAAAAGTTGCTGAAATTTTAACAGATAAAAAGTTTCTTGGGAATGCCAAGAGGATCTATAAAACGATAAGTGATAAATTTCCTGAATCGCCTTATGCCGGTACCTCTGCAGATTTACTGAAAAAGTTAAGAGATCGTTAGGACAATTCCGGATATTTTCACTAATTTAGGCAGTCATTGAAAATACTATTTTTAACACCGTATTTTTATCCTGAGAAAGGCGCTCCGCAAACAAGACTTCTCGATTATTCACTAAAACTCACATCTCTTGGACATAAGGTTGCTGTTCTTACTACAATGCCAAACTACCCTAAAGGCAGGGTATTTGATCAATACAGGGGTAAGTTCTTATTAAGGGAGGATTATAAAGGGATTCAGATTATCAGAATCCGAAGTTATACTTCTCAGAAAAAGGGTTTCCTTTCCAGGATACTAAACCATCTTTCTTTTGCACTTCTTTCCATTATTCCCGGCGTTTTTATTAAAGACCTGGATTTGATTTTTGTGGAATCTCCTCCATTATTTGATGGAATAACAGGTATAATTCTTTCTTTTTTAAAAAGAATTCCATTTGTCTTTAATGTTGCGGATATATGGCCTCAAGCTGCGATCGAATTAAATATGCTTAATAACAGGCTGTTGATAAAATTGTCTGAAAAGCTGGAAAAGTATATATACAAAAGAGCAGAAAAAGTCTTAATTGTAACCAGAGGCTGGTATGAATTCCTGAAGAAAAGAGGGGTGAAAGAAGAAAAGCTTGTATTTATTCCTAATGGAGCTGATACCTCAATATTTAAGCCTTCAGGCAACAGAACTGAGCTCAGAAAGCAGTATCATTTTAATGATAATTTCGTTATATTTTTTGGTGGAAATCACGGTTTGGCTCAGGGTCTTGATAACCTGATAAAAGCGGCATCATACCTGAAGGATTACCCCGATATTGTGTTCGTTTTAATGGGTGACGGACCCTTGAAAAATGATTTGATTAATCTGAAAAATGATTTGAGTTTAAATAATGTTCATTTTTTTGATCCTGTTCCGCTTGAAGAAATCCCGGCATATTTGGAGGCTGCGGATATTGTTGCTGTTACATTGAAAAATATTCCGTTAATGAGCGGTTGGGTTCCTGTGAAGCTGTATGAAGCGATGGCTATGGAAAAACCGGTTATAACAAATATAACCGGGGATACTGAGAATATTATTAACGAATCGGGAGCGGGATTTAGTGTTAAACCGGATAGTCCCGAAAGCATTGCAGAGGCTGTAAAGAACTTTTACAGGAACAAAAATTCTCTAACCGGGATTGGGAAAAAAGGCAGAGAATACATAATCGATAATTACAATAGAGATAAAATAGTTGTAAGACTTTTAGATCTGTTTAATTCTTTGGCTGGTAAAAAGGAATTATTGTAAAAAACTTTTAAGATGCGAGATAATATTGAAGAGAAAATATTCAAGGCAAAAAATGAAGTATCAGAGATATTGGAAGAGGTTTAATAAATTATTTTCCCTTCTTTTATTTATAAATTTATTTATTCCAATTAAAAGCCCTGCCCAGGAAAATTTATCCGGGAAGTCTTATGATGGATACTACGAAATACCGGTAAAATTTGAGCATCCAAAAAATTCCTATTTCAATTTTTTTCCTCAAAAGAAGATCATTTTACCAAAAGTTGGTCTGGCATTGAGTGGGGGAGGAGTGAGAGGCATAGCTCATATAGGCGTTTTACAGGCATTTGAAGAAAGCGGAATTCCTGTGGATTTAATAGCCGGTACAAGCATGGGAAGTGTAATTGGGGGTCTATATGCGATAGGTTATCATCCCGATGAAATTGAAAATATTGCAAAACAGATAGACTGGAGTGAAGTATTTAAAGATGAACAGCCAATGACAAATCTACTGATAACTCAGAAAGAAGAAACTCCAAAATATTTATTCCAATTAAGACTTGAAGGTTTTTCACTTTACATTCCACCGGCGTATTCTCAAGGGCAGAAAGTCATGGAAATGCTTGATAATTTTATCCTGAGGGCAAGTTCCCGTATTTCTTCGGATTTCGACGAATTCAAAATTCCGTTCCGGTCAGTTGCAACAAATTTAATTAACGGCAGGAAAGTCAGTATTGGAAAGGGGAATTTGGAAGAGGCGATAATGGGAAGCCTTGCAGTGCCACTTCTTTTTACTCCTGTTGAGATGGATTCTATTGAAATAATGGACGGCGGATTGGTTGAAAATATCCCGGTCAAGGAAGTACAAAGCATGGGGGCAGATATCATAATCGCTGTTGATGCCACTGCTCCATTCAGGGGAAAACGTGAACTGCGGTACCCCTGGCAGCATGCAGACCAGATAATCAATATTATGCAGGCACCTATTAATGCAGAATTAAGAAAAATGGCGGATATTCTCATTAAACCGTCTATTGTATCGGATGATCTGCCTGAGCAGGAGGATATAAATGAATTAATATCTTCCGGTAAAACTGCTGCATTAAATTTAATTGACAGTATTAAGAAAGTAATTGATGAAAAATATTTAGACTTTAATGATGACTCTAATATTGATATTGCAGAGATCAGAATTGAAGGTTTGGAAAATTTAAATCCATCAATATTCAGCAAAAAACTGGAACCGCTTAAAGGTTCCAAATTAACTTCAAATAAACTTAAAAAAACTGTTGCGGATATCTTTAATACCGGATTTTTCTCAGATATTAAAATATTTGTTGAAAAAGACTATATCCCTTCAAATGTCATTATCTATGTTAAAGAAAATCCTGTTATAAAAGGTTTTGATTTTTCAGGAAACCGTATTTTTCCGGATTCGGTTTTCATAAATTTACTGAAACCCGAAATTGACAGGGTATTTAACTTTCACAGAGGTGAGATATTATTCCAGGGAATTCTGAGATTATACAGAAAAAACGGGTATTCTTATGCTAATATACAAGAATGCGAGTATGATTCTACAACAGGAATTATGTCGGTTTACATTGATGAAGGTAAGATAAACAGGATCAATATTAAAGGATTAGTTAAGACAAAAGACTTTGTTGTATTGAGGGAATTTCCGTTGAGGGAAGGGGATATTTTCAATATTAATGCTGCCAAAGAGGGAATAACAAATATTTACAGCACCGGCTTGTTTAATAAGGTTCATTTAAACCTGGATTCTTCATTAACCGTTAAGAATCTTAACATTAATGTTCAGGAGAAAAAGTTTACGATTCTTCGGTTTGGGGGGACTTATAATAATGATAATAAAGGAAAAGGTTTTATAGAGTATCTTGATGATAATTTATTCGGGATCGCTCTTAAAAGTAATGTATATCTCCAATACGGTGAAAAAGATCAGCTTTATCAATACAGCCTGCGTTCTGACCGGATTTATTCGACAAACTTGAATTTTAATTTGAAATTAAGATATATAAACAAGAAAATTTATACTACACTTCAATCCGGGGAACGGGGTGATTACTTGGACAGGAGATATGGTATAGTATTTACTTTCGGTGAACAGGTACGTAAACTTGGGCTTATCTCCATGGAAGCAAGAATTGAACGAACTGACATACGTACCTATCCTGTACCGGATTATAATAAGGGGATGGAAATAAGGGCACTTACTTTCAGGTCAATTGTTGATACCAGGAATAAATATCCGTTTCCAACCTCCGGGAAATACCATCACATGTACTATGAAACTGCAACAGGGAAGATACTTGAAGGAGCAGTTTCATATATTAAATTTTTCACGTCGCTTGAATCTTATTCTACATATAATGAAAGATACACATTAAAACCGAGATTGACTTTTGGGTTTGCCGATAATACTCTGCCATTTTCTGAGATGTTCCGGATGGGCGGCAGTAATTCGTTTTACGGGTATTATGACGGGCAGCTTTTCGGAAGAATAATTCTGCTTGGTAATTTTGAGATTTCCAGCAGAATCACTATTAAAAAACTGCTTAACACGTATTTGAATTTTAGATATGATGTTGGTGGTGTCTGGAAAAGCGGTGAAAAGGTTAAGATACAGGATTTTATACATGGATTTGGAATTTCTTATGCATTAGACCTGCCGATCGGTGCGGCAGAAATTGCATATGGTTTTGCTAAGGAAGCAAAATTAAAAAGAATCTATTTTTCTCTCGGGCATAAATTTTGATCGATCATATCCTTAATTAAAAATTTGAATATTGTTGTATTGCCAGTCAATATTATTTTACAATAACTGCCTATTTTATCAGATCAAGAATTCTACTCCACCTGATCTTTTTAAATATCTTGTATAAAGGAATGTTTGTATCCCAGGAAAAATAGAGTATTAATGCTTCTCCAACTATTAAATCCTTCGAAAGGAATCCCCAATACCTGGAATCGAGACTATTATCCCGGTTATCACCCATCATAAATAAATATCCTTCCGGAACTTTTACCGGACCGTAATTATCCCTGTTGCCTGATCCGGGCGGTTGGATCTCAGGGTCATAATGGTCCTTTGGATATATATGACTATCGATGAACTTACTGTGAACAGGATCAGGATACCGTCTGCCGTCCACGTATAGTATTTTATCTTTTATCTCCACAGTCTGCCCCTCAACAGCAACGCATCTTTTAATATAGCTTATATCCGGATCTAAGGGATATTTAAATACGATAATATCGCCCTGCTTCGGGTCCTTAAATGCAGGGAGTTTAACTCCGATAAAGGGAATTTTAGCCCCATATACAAATTTATTTGCTAAAAGGAAATCACCCACCAGTAATGTGTCCTCCATAGAGCCTGTCGGAATTCTATAAGATTGTATAACAACTGCCCTGATTATCAAAGCGGCAACAATTGCCACCGCCAGTGCTTCTCCATATTCGCGCCAAATATTTTTTTTGCTGGGTTTTGTTTTCTTTGTCATTAAAATGTCCTCCGGTTTAACAGAACGGAATATTCCCTGTTACAGGTGTAGCAAAAAACAGTAATATGAAAAGTGTTAATATGATTGCCGGGATCAACTTTGAAAATGTGCTGACAGCGGCTGCGCTGCCTTGTCCGTTCGGATACATGAATTCAATCAACCTGTCGGGAAAAGTCAATTTTTCTTCTCTGGATTTTTTCAATTCCGGTAACGGTTTATTTGTTATCGGTACAATATTCCTGGTTTTTTCATCAAAAACCATTCTTATGTCTTTTGTCAATAAGGAATAAGAATTAAAAAGTTCACGGCATTTCGTACAATTTTCTATATGATTTAACGTAATATCACCGGGTCTCATGTTCAGTTCATTGTTGACCAACTGAACAATTTTTCGCTTAAAAAATAAACATTTAAGCATTGTATTTCTCCAGTTTTTTTTTCAAAATGTTATGGGCTTTAAATAATCTGGATTTTACTGTGCCCAGTTTCCATCCGATAATGTCTGAAATCTCCGAATAACTTAAATCTTCAAAAAACCTCAATATCAAAACACTTTTATATTTTAAAGGCATTTGAACAATTATTTTTGAAATTAATTCTTTTCGCTCAAACTTTTCATATTCATTATCAGCTTTGATTTCAATGTGTTGAAGTTCTCTTACCTTTAATTTCAGAAACTTTTTCTTAGTATAATATTTTTTGATTTTATTTAACATTATCGCATAAAGATATGTATATAAAG